>JAAEPD010000138.1 GCA_024222455.1 Aureispira sp. | reverse complement strand
GTACCAAGTATTAATGCAAGTGCTTTCTTTTGTAGGTTTTCAAGTATACGTTTGTCACATTCTAGAAGGCCTGAATGCCATAAAGGAGCAGTATATTCTGTGATTGGTCTAATTAGAATCTCCCAAGTTGTTAGAAGTACTTCTTGATTGACGCTGAATTATCTGAGTTGAACTAGCTGGTAGTATTTATTGTTGACTTTTCTTACTATCTCAGCAGTATTTTCTCTCCAGCGAAGGTCATTTGTTATCATCACTCCTAGTATTTTAACCCTGTTGACTGAAGCAATTTTATTATTATTAAGTTCTAAGTTTTGAGGGGGAGTATTCTTACTTGAGAAATTAAAATTTATGACATTGCATTTTGATTCATTTATTGTCATTTTATCTTTGGCTGTTTCAGTATTTTCCATATTTAGAACATTCTGAAGGAATGGTGTTGGATCACCTGAGTATGAATGGATCAATGTTTTGTCATCCACAAACTTTACATTTAGGACCATAGGACATTTTACTCCTTTAATTAGGATAGTGAATAATCTTGGTCCACATATTGTGCCTTGGGGGACACCGCATGTTACATCTGTTAATTCAGATCTCACACCATCTATCTTGGTATAGTGTTTTCTATTACTTAGGAATGAAATGATAAGTTTGAGTAGTTTTTTCCTTACTCCAAGTTCGATTAGCTTTTCTTTTAGAGTTGAGTGATCAACCAGGTCAAATGCCTTGGAATAATCAATAGTGATAGCTGTAGTAGCATTACCAACATTAGTACTTTTGTGTGCTTCATTTGTTAGTTTTATTAGATAGTGGGTTGTACCACTCCCTTTAGTATTACCATATTGGGTTGGATCATTAAAGGTCTCTTTTATGTCCGTATCTAGTTCAGCTAACATCCTTTTTTCTAGGATCTTACCACCGATAGGTGTTTTTGATATTGGCCTTAGGTCATTTAGTGCCCTTGGTGGATTTTCTTTTGGTATTGGAACAATTTCTGAGATTTTGTAGGCATCTGGGAATGTTCCTGACCTTAGCGCACAATTTGTAATGTCAGAAAATGGTAGTGCAAGGAACATGGCAAATTCTTGCAATATCCGTTTAGGAAAGTCCTTTGGCCCAATAGATTTTTTGGCAAATTTTGTTAGGAGCTTGTAAGTGTCAAATTCTGTAATGGGTTGCAAATCAGCTTCATTTTCATTTTCACTTATTTGGGTGTCTATATCTAGAGGGGGATATGTT
>JAAEPD010000137.1 GCA_024222455.1 Aureispira sp. | reverse complement strand
TGGTATTCCTACAGAGACGGAAGCAAAGATTTTTAGAGGGTTTTTAGGGAAAGTTATTTGGTTTTTGCACCAAATCTTATTTTATGCTTTGAGACCAATGTTCGTTAAGCGTATCAAGGTAGACAAATGGATGATTCGTAATATCATCTTTCAAGTAGCAGGAATGGCTTTATATTACTATATAGCAGGACCTGTAGGTTTCTTATACTTATTGATGTCTATGTTGTTAGCCGGTGGTTTACATCCTACTTCTGGGCACTTTATCTCTGAGCACTATGTGTTCCATGAGGGGCAAGAGACCTATTCTTACTATGGGCCTTTAAACTTACTTACATTTAATGTAGGTTACCACAATGAGCACCATGATTTTCCTCGTATTCCAGGTAGCCGCTTACCAAAATTGAAAAAAATGGCTCCAGAATATTATGACAATTTACATTCGTACAACTCTTGGATTGGTGTAATTGTGAAGTTCTTATTTGATAAGAAAATGAACCTTTACGCAAGAACTAAACGTAAATAAGCTGTAGCTTAAGAAGCCAATATAAATATGAAAGCCACCTCTAAAAGGTGGCTTTTTTTTATTCAAAATCTTGATATAATAAGTATTTCTTCCGAATCACTTTATAAGTATCTAGTTCCTTTTGCCAGCCCTTGCGAATACTTGCCAAGGATTCACCCTTTGTTATTTGTTTGTGCAAACGATCATTACCTGTTAGGAGATTGAAAAAACCGTTTTTACGAAAGAAAATAGCTTGCTCTGTACTGCTCATCTCTTGGTATAGATTATACACAAATTCCAACTGTAGTTGAGTGACCTGTTGTAAGTTTTTGATGGAGGTTTTACTCAAGTCATATCCAGCACATTTGATCCCATTGTGTTTAGGTTTCTTTGCGCCAGGTTTTGGGCTTGGCGTAAATTTATAATCTCCTTTAGGATATTTAGGATGTCCATACACTTGGAATTGTTTGTTAGTTCCTCGACCTATACTCACACTTGTACCCTCAAACCAACAGAGAGAAGGATACAAGTAAATACTGTGCATATTGGGTAGGTTTGGAGAAGGTTTTACAGGCAGTTTGTAGAACTTTTTATGGTTATAATTCAGACATTCTACATGATAGAGCTCACATTGTAAGCTGTCTTTTAGCCAATACTCACCATTAATCATTCGAGCATATTCTGCCACTGTCAAACCATGGACAATAGGTACAGGATGCAAACCTACAAAAGAACGTTGATCCGACTCTAAAATAGGACCATCTACATAATGTCCATTAGGATTGGGACGATCCAAAATGAGTAGGGGGACATTATTTTCAGCGCAAGCCTCCATAATATAAGTCATGGTAGAAGTATAGGTATAAAAACGAGTGCCTACATCTTGGATATCAAAAATAACCAAGTCCAATTCCTTCATTTGCTCTGCTGTAGGTCGTTTATTAGAGCCATACAGAGAAGTAATCGGAATTTTAGTTTTCACATCAACACCATCCTTCACCTTTTCGCCAGCATCAGCATTGCCCCTAAAACCATGTTCTGGAGCAAAAATACGCTTAATGTTAGCCCCAATATTTAATAGGGTATCCACCAAATGGACATCACCCACCATAGCAGTATGGTTGATAACTAAGCCTAAACGTTTACCTTGTATGTAATTTTTGTATTTATAAAACTGATCAGCAGCAGGCAGAATATCTTGATCAAATACCTCATTAGTGGTAGTAGTTTGCTTGTCTTCATTGACATACAGACTTAGACTAATAGGTGTTTGCAAAACTATCCCTAAGACAATTAAAAATAATCTCATAAAATGGTGTTATAGTAAAGTGTTACAGAGTAGTTAAACTAGTGTGTACCTAAATTTACCATAAAAAATGAGAATCACTATTTTTCGGTAGTCAAAATCACTACTCGACCTTCCAAATTGAGCAATTGGGTACCATTTTCTAGACTATTGAGGAGGTCAGGCCATTGCTCATGTCCAAAACAAATTAGGCTGCTGGCATATTGTTCTACCATTTTACGGATTTGGAAACTCCCTTTGTATGGATTCCAAGCAGTATTAGGACCTTGATGTAATAAGATTAAGTCAGGACGTTGTTCTATGATTCTTTTGAGTTGACTCGTATATGTTTTTTCTGGAATTCGATTAGGCTTTTTGCTTTTACCCACCACACCACTCATACCACCGATTTTTAACCCTTTTATAGACTGTATTTCGGCTTGTAGATAATGTATATTGGCCTCCTTCTTAAACTCTTCAAACTCCTGTTCTGTACCAAAACTATCATGATTGCCAGCTACTCCAGCTACCCAACCAAAAAACCAGTTGAAAGCCTGCCAGACCTTGCGTACGTCTCCCAATCCTCCACGCTGATCTAAGTGTGCAAATAGATCGCCACAGAGCAACACACCTACTTTATCCAAATTTAAATCAGGATAGGTAGAACGCATAAAGTTATAGAGTGTTTCGGGCACTACTTCACCCATCAAAATATCCTTACCATCTACCATAATCCGACCTTGAAGGTCAGAGACAGTTACCAATGCTTCTATTCCTTTAGGCAAAGAGTCAACAGTACCTTCATAAACAGGTAAAAGTGTTTTGACAGGAGGTTTTTTATGTCCACTTACCGCCATTAGGTAGGGGATAGTTAGTATAAAGTCAGTGTTTAAATTGATAATTTTCATGACAGCTATAACCTCATTTTTGTATATTGAGTTCCATGAACAAAGTTATTGAAGAATTCTTAGGTGCAACAGATAAAGTGCTCAACAGTCAATCTTTTTTTCTTGTATTTGATAATATTATCAAATATAAAGGAGAGACAGATCAGGAGACAATCCAAAATATAATCTTTTCAAAAGAATTTGATGAGAAATGGGAGCAACAAGATCAGAAGCGAGGTTGGGAGTTGTTTTTGGAATGGAAGGAGGATAATAATTCTAAAAGTATCAAAAAGAAGGTGAAGTTAGAATTGGACAAGATAGAGTCTATAAATCAATATTTAGTCAACATGCTAATAGCTAATGCTGAGGTTGGTTTTTCTAGTCCTTACCAAACAGCATTATCTATTCGAGAAGCAGAATCAATAGTATTTAAGATTTTAGCTTATCTAGATGTGGATGAGAATTCTAATAGCTATAAAATAAAGCCTAATTTTTTGTATGAAGTAGGAGCAGGAGTTGGATTAGAGTATTTGTGGTCTTGTGGTTTAGATCGAGTTACGGCTATTATAACAGCCTCCAAAATAGCTATATTAATGACAAATGGTTCTAGCTAGATACCAACCTTTTGACTATTGTTAACCGTTCTTAGTATAAAAAAGACAAATGAAAAAGTTGATATTAATAAGTGTTTTATTTTTAGGAGTAACTGTAACCTATAGCTGTAAAAAGCCTACAACATGCACTGAAAACAGTAGTCCAAGCTGCGCTTGTACCAAAGAATATAAAGCTGTTTGTGGTTGTAATGATAAGACTTATGGTAATGCTTGTATGGCAAGGTGTGCTGGTATAAAAGAGTATACAGAAGGTAAATGTCCTTAATCTAAAAAGAATAATTCTATGAAGAAATTAGTATTGATAAGTGTTTTGTTTTTAGGAGTAGCTACAATCTTTAGCTGCAAAAAATCTACAACTGGCTGTGTAGAGAATATTAGCCAAGATTGTTTTTGGACTACAGATGTTGCTCCTGTCTGTGGGTGTAATGGTAAAACTTATGGAAATGCTAGTAAAGCAAGGTGTGCTGGTATAAAAGAGTATACAGAAGGTGCATGTCCTTAAATCTAAAAAAGAATAATTCTATGAAAAAGTTAGTATTAATAAGTGTTTTATTTTTGGGAGTAGCTGTAATCTTTAGCTGCAAAAAATCTACAACTTGTGTAGAGAATATCAATCCAGATTGTATGTGTACAATGGAATATGACCCTGTTTGTGGTTGTAATAATAAGACTTATGGCAATGCTTGTGGGGCAGCCTGTGCAGGCATAACAGAATATACTCAAGGAGAGTGCAAATAATAAAAATAGCCTAAGACTAAAATTGTCTTAGGCTATTTTATTTTTATGCGTTTAGTCTCCTTTTATTCCCAAGGATTAGCTTGGTCAAAAGGAGTTTTCCATTCAGCCTTATTAAAATAAGAACTGTCTGTAAGGGTATGCAAAAATGCAATAATATCACCTTTTTCCGTTTGTGTAAGCGACTTCAAATCAGGAGCAGTCTCTAGAATATTATCTAAATTAGGAGAAGGGTGTCCTCCTGTAGCATAATGATCTAGCACCTCTTCTAGTGTAGCAAAACGGCCATCGTGCATATAAGGAGCAGTCAAACCTATATTACGAAGGGTAACTTCTCTAAATTTACCATTAGCTGTAGCATCCGAAATAATATCTCCAAGGCCATTATCCACAAACCCATTAAGGCTCTGTGTCGAATCTAGACCATTGTTAGAGAAATCATTGCGAGCAAATAAAGACTTATTTTGTGTAAATGTATGACAATGTGCACATTCACCATCTTTGGTTGGTGCAGAACCATCTGTATCACCCAAAAATAATTGCAAACCTCTCAATTCTTGTTCAGAAAGGTATTCAAATGGTATTTTTGCAGGCCCCTCAGTTTGGTCATAGCGAGAATCAGCAGAATTTAGAGTGCGTTCAAACTGAGCAATTGCTTTAGCTGCCAATTCTTTAGTAATACCTGATTTGTATTGTATTCCAAAAGCCTCTCTAAATAGTTTAGGATAATGAGGATGGCGTTTTAAGCGAACTATAATTTCATCCCAAGTGAAATCCATTTCTAATGGGTGTTCAATTGGGGCTAAAGCTTGTTCCTCTAAGGTCGCAAATTTACCATCCCACATGAAATTGTTTTGGCGATTCTGTTTCCAAAAATAACCTACATTAATCAAGGACATGGAACTTCGAGTACCTATTTTACCTTCTATACCCAAAGCCGTAGCTCTACCATCTGTAAACGCTTTTTCTATTTTGTGGCAACTACCGCAAGAGATACTAGAATCTCTAGACAAGATTGGGTCATAAAACAAAAAACGTCCTAGTTTGATTCCTTGTGTTGTCATCAGATTAGTAGTAGGCATTTCCATTTGGGGCAAGCCTGGAGGAGATTGTACTTGATAGGTTGTCGGATTATAAGGAATATCCTCCAAAGATTCATCTCCATTTTGGATTGGAGGCTTTTTGCAAGCTCCAATTGATAGAATGAAAAGGCCTATGAACATTATGATTTTATCCATGATTCTTATTTTATATGAATAGCTTGTGCTATATTTCTAACAGTGCTTAAAGCTAGATTGTATGCATCTGTTCCTTCAGCACCAGAATGACTAATCGGATTATTTGGAACATCTATTTCTGACCCATCTTTAAATATGATATCCTCTGCAGTGAGCTCAAATTCTATAGTAGTTGTTTCGCCTTTTTTGAGGCTAAAATCTTTATTAAATGATAATTGTTGATAAGAACCATCAACTCCCGAATGATATAAAAATGGAGTTTTGTTATTACTTGCATCAAAATAACTCCCTTCTAAGCGAGAAAAAATATAACTGTTCCACGCCGTCCAATAGTTTCCTTCATCTCCTAACGGTGAAGTGGTACTATAGTCCCCAGGTTCTTTAGCATTGAGTGAAGCAGATACTCCAACTCCAAAATTAATACTTTGGAAACTACCCACAGCTTCAACATCCGTAAATAAAAGTTTGATGCCTTCTTCTGCCTTGTTTTGAGTAGTTAAGCTCGAAAGTTTGACATAATCAACATCTGTTATATTCACAACACTTCCATCTGTATTAGTAATATTAATATCACTAATAAAAAACTCTAAAGCTTTGTAGATAATTGCCCGATTATTAGAGGCATTGTATTGATCATACATTACCAATGCTTGCCCCTCATGTGTGGCTTTAAAAACAAGTTCCAAATTGCTTTCCTTGTTTTTATCACAACCAGAAGATAAAAGTGATAACGCTACTAAAATAAAGAATAGGTGTTTCATGCTGCAAATATATTTTTTTTAAGCTAATACTTTTATGATTGAAGTCATTGTTTTAAGCTGTTCTTTAATCGAAACACTTCAAAAACCAAGAATAAGACTAATCTATAGGATTTTTAAAAATAGGCTATTCCCTTTTTCTATCAAAACACTTTTTTTTGCATTTTTCGTAAAAAAACTACTAGTTTTACCTACTTATAAAAAACAATATATTAGTGTTATTTACTATTTTATAATTGAAATTGACCATGTTCTATACGCCTATTTTAGGGTGTTGTTTATTCGGGTTTTTGGGCCTGTTTTATAGTAGATTAGAAGCTGAAAGGTCAAATAAAGAGTTCTCTAAATTAGAATCTTCTTCAATACTTTGGCTCTTTATCTAATTTTTTCCTTCTAACAAGATTATTAAAAATAAGGTCTTAAAAAATATTGACTATTTTTGTAACAATCATCACTCAATACTTTTAACGTAGATTACTAGACAACAGTTGACTAATTATGAATAGAAAATTAATATCAGGGCTACTAATAGCAATGTGTTTTATCCTTAATACTGGCTATAGCCAAAACGATTATATCCATAAACAAAGCTATCTAGAAGGTACTTCTCGTGTCTTGTTAGAGAATTGTAATTGGGGCTTACTGGATAAGAATGATAAACAAATTATTCTCCCCAAATATCAAACCATAGTTATAGAAAAACTAGGGGAAGCGATGTTAATTATAGCAAAAAAAGGTGGGCGAAACATATTTTGGTTATACAAAGGACAACAACTTATTGAGTTGCCTTATGATGATGTGTTTAAACTTACCGAAACAACATTAGGTGTGAAATCTGGTGGAAAATATGGTTTAATCAACACTGATGGTCAAGGTTTAGCCCTAATGCGTTATGATCTGGTTGACGCTATTAATAAAGATTATTTGTTGGTGAAAGTAGGAGACTTGTTTGGTGTGCTCAATACAGAAGGGAAAGAAATATTAGCTACCCAATACGATGCAGTTTATAATTGGAATATCAATAATTGGATTGTACTAAAAGATGAAAAATTTCAGTTGCTCAATAGTAAAACTAAACCAATATATACTTTTGATCAGGTTGATATCAAAATAGAAATAGCTGAAAAAAGATCTTTGCTTGCAGTCGCTAAAGGTGGTAAATGGGGCTTGATTAATAACAAAGGTGAAGAGTTGGTAACTCCTCAATATGTCAACTTAGAATATTTTGGTGGAGAAATATATACAGTAAGAACAGGAGACACTTGGGATATTTATAATAAAAATGCTAAGAAATTAAATAAAAAACCACTTGAACGAATAGACCACAAAGGAGGGAACTACTTACTTGGGGAAAACGCTGAAGTTTGGACAGTTTTTGGCTGGGATGCTAAATTAAGATTCGAGAATAAAATAGAAGGCTGGGCTGGAAGAAATTTGAACAAAACAATGGTTTATATAGATGGGGCTGTAGGTCTGTTAGATGAAAATGGGGACTTAACAATTCCTGCAAAATTTGATGAAGTACGTGATCTAGCTAATGAATTTGCAGTAGTTCATATAGAGGCTCTAAGGGGGATTTATTATGATAATGGTAAAGAATTTAGAGCTCCAGAATACCAAGATGTTCGATACTTGCAGAATATAGGAATGGCTGTCCAAAAAGAAGATAAATGGGGTGTTTTAAACCTAGAGGGCAAGTTAGTTATTCCTCATCAATATGATCGAATATATTCGCTTACAGAGGATTATATGGTGGTAGAACAGAATAAAAAGGTAGGGATATTAGATAAAGATGGAAAAAAGGTGTTGAAAATAGCTTATGAAAGTATTAGAACTTACACCATAGACTTTTTCCAGGTACAACAGAAAGGAGAGTGGTTTTGGGTCAATAAGGCTGGTGAGAAAATCAATTGTGATTTTTAAGAAAGCCTTAAAGCAGCCAGATTATCTTTTCTATTCGTTATAAGTTTATACCTTTGTAAGTGAGTCTAGGGCAAACGCATCTAAAATCATTTTCAATAATTTTAGAGCTCTTAGCCCAAATGTTGAAGGTTAAATGTTTTAATGTTGAATAAAAAACAAGCCATCGAGCCTTTTCTAAGCCTTAAAAATAAGGTTGAACTCAAAATTGGAGCGATTAAAGAGGAAAGTCATTAAGAATTCAACATTTAAGCACCAAAAATTGGTGAAAAGGGGCTAAATTTCTATAAGAAATTTAGATGCGTTTGTCCTAAATGTGCAGACTATTACATATTATAATAAAACAAGAAAACATGAGAATTTTAGTAACAATAGCAGTTGGAATAGCCCTCTTTTGGGTGAGTTGTGGTGGAGAGGGAACAGAAGTGGCCAACTCCAACTCTACAGAAACGCAAACAACCACAGCCAATAATACAGCTAGTAATACTCCTGCACCAAAGGAGATAAAAGGTACTCCAATTACCATTAGAGGTAATGTAACAGGTATGGGAGATGGGCAAAAGGTGTTTTTTGATAAAAAAACAATTGATGCCACAGAGGTAATTGCTAGCGTGCCTGTGAGCGCAGGAGGCGATTTTCTGATTCATACTGGAATCAATGAACCAGGTATATACCGCTTGCGTTTAGGTGCTTCACCTGTTTATCTAATTTTAGAAGGAAATGAAGAAGTTGCTTTTTCCGCTACTCTAGAAGAGCGCAAGGTCAAAGAATATACTTTGGCAGGTTCTCCTATCTTAGAAGAAATGGCAAAATGGCCTAACAGACCAGATCCTAAAGCCATTGTTAGTTATATAGAAACTGCTGAAGCAGACAAAGCTTGGTTGAGTTGCCTCTTGGTGACCAAACTAGATGTAGGTGCACATATCAACCTGTATAAAAAAGTGAAAGAACAACTAGCTGAAGTTGCTCCAAATGTAGCTTATAGCAAAAATTTTCAGACTAAAGTAGCCCAAACAGAAGCACAGTTATCTGCTCAACCAGTACGTGTAGGTACTGAAGCACCTGAGATTAGCTTACCTAATCCAGATGGTAAAGATATGGCCTTGTCTGATTTGAAAGGAAAGGTAGTGTTGATCGATTTTTGGGCAAGTTGGTGTCGTCCTTGTCGTCATGAAAATCCAAATGTAGTGCGTATCTACAAAAAATACAAAAAACAAGGATTTACAGTCTATAGTGTATCTCTAGATGGGATTGATGATCGTCGTTTGGCAAGTATTCAAGGAAAACCAGAACAAGTAAAACAAGCTATGGAGGCTCAACGTACCAAATGGCGTAATGCGATCAAAGAAGATAAGTTAGAATGGAAGTCACATGTAAGTGAGCTAAGAGGTTGGAGTACACAATCTGCTATTCAATATGGTGTTAACTCTATTCCTAGAACTTTCTTGTTGGACCGTGATGGCAAAATTCGGTTTATGAACTTAAGAGGGGCACAATTAGAGGCGAAAGTGAAAGAGTTGCTATAAGATTTAAGCAGAAATAAGACAGCAATAGAAGCCAGTTATTCTTATAGGAATAGCTGGCTTCTATTGTTTGAGTATAGAGCTTTGGAATTATTTGTTTTTCATAGGTTAATTATTTGTTTTTTAGTAGTTTAATTGGTGGTTTGTTGCGATGGGATTTGCAAGCTAAGCTAAAAGATGGTTAGGTGAATTCGTTTAACGGACGTATATTTATAACTTGTCTAAGTTTAGCGGTTTAATTTTGAGAAAAAGGTTGATTTTAGTATCTTAAAAAGATGATCGTCACAGATTAGAAAGAATTCTCTATATTATTTGTAAAATAAAAAATAACTATGAAAAAGCTTTTACTCCTTTTAGTTAGCATTCTAGTTGGTCTAGGAATGCAAACGATGCAAGCCCAAAATGTAGGCATAGGTACCGCTACACCTCATGCTAGCGCCAAACTACATATTCAAGACAACAATCGAGGATTACTAATCCCTCAAGTAGCTTTAGTCGCTGTTACTAATGGGGTGACACCAGTTAGTGCACCTGCTACAGGTCTATTGGTTTGGAATACAAATGCCGCTATTACAGGTGGTGCAGGCATTGGTTTTTACTACTGGGATGGAACACAGTGGGTCGTTATTTCTACCATGACTAATACTGGTGCGGCATGGTTACTAGATGGAAATGCAGGCACAACTGCTGGAACCAATTTTTTAGGAACTACAGATGCCCAAGAACTTTCTATCAAAACCTCTAGTATAGAGCGTTTGCGTATAGGTACAAACTATAATACTTATGGTGGCAATGCTTCTTCAGCAACTAATACCAATGGGTTTGCTTATGGTTATCAAAATGCATCAACAGCTAATTATGCTGCAGTATTAGGTGGGTACCAAAATGCGGTTTCTGGTTTAGACGCATTTATAGGAGGAGGTTATCAAAATATAAATGCAGCCTCACGTGCTGCTATGATTGGTGGCCAGACAAATGCTATAGCAAGTACTGCTACGCACTCTGCTATTATAGGAGGTATCAACAACAGTATTACACAATCGTATTCTACAATACTTTCAGGAAACGAGAACAGTACTACAGGTACTTACAGTTTTATAGGAGGTGGTTATCAAAACAGTACAGCAGGTTCTTATAATGTAATCGCGCAAGGTTATCAAAGTACCATTACTACAGGCAGTTATCATGCAATTAGCGGTGGTCGTTCTAACACTGTATCAGGAAATTCTTATAATGCAATAGGAGGTGGATACCAAAATCATACTACGGGTCAATCTTCTGTTGTCTCAGGTGGAGAGCGAGATACTGCAAGCGCAAGTTATGCTACTGTAGGAGGTGGATTCCAAAATAGAGTTTCAGCAAGTTCTGCAACTATTGCTGGTGGTAATCAAAATAAGGTTTTTCAAGCTTATGGATTTATAGGTGGGGGACAAACCAACAACATCAATGCTCAATATGGAGCAATTAGTGGTGGTCGATCCAACATAATTACAGCTACAGGAAGACATGCAGGAATAGGTGCTGGTAATCAGAACTCAGCAGGAGGTGCTTACTCTTATATAGGCGCAGGTTTGAATAACAATATCACAGGAGGCTATTCTGCTATCACGGCAGGTGCTACTAATGTAGTAACAAGCACTCATAGTATTATAGGAGCGGGAACACTTAATATGCTTTCAGGCCCCTATAGCGTTATAGGGGGTGGTTATCAAGATACTGTTACAGCCAGCTATTCGGGGATTGCTAGTGGACATACTAATGTAGTGACACAATCCTATTCTCATATTGGAGGTGGTTCTAATAATAATATTACTCAACAATATGATCATATCGGAGGTGGTTTTTCCAATGAGATTCATGCAACACATAGTTTCATAGGAAGCGGTTATCAGAATATAATAAGAAGTCCTTATGGTAAAATAGGAGGTGGCTATCAAAATGAGATATTAGGAGGTAGTTATAATAGTATTGATGGAGGTCGATTAAATCACTTAACGGGGACTTACAATGCTATAGGAGGAGGATATCTAAACTATGCTTCAGGGCAGTCTTCTATTATAGCAGGAGGTGAGCGAGATACCGTAACAGCAACCTATGCTACAGTAGCAGGTGGACACCAAAATGCAGTGTTTTCTAATTATTCAATTATTGGAGGTGGTGGCCAAAATAAGATTCGCCAAACTTATGGAACAATAGGAGGTGGTGTTGGAAATGCATTGGATGCTAGTTATAGCACTATTGGAGGTGGTCGTAATAATGCTGTTTCGAGTACAGGTTCTTATGGAACTATTGCAGGTGGTTATGAAAATGATATAGCAGGCTCACAAGGCTTTATAGGAGCAGGACAATTTAACCAAGTTAACAGTAGTGCTTCTTTTGTTGGAGCAGGGTCTTACAATATGACTGGTGGCAACCATTCGGCTGTAGTAGGGGGGTATCAAAACACAGTTACAGGGCAATATAGCTTTATTGGAATGGGCTATCAAGATACCGTTACAGCCAATTATAGTGGTATTTCTAGTGGTTTTCGAAATAAAGTAAGCAATGTCTATTCTCACATTAGTGGAGGAACGACTAATGCTATAACTGGGCAATATGCATATATGGGTGGAGGTAGTCAGAATACCATAACTACTTCAGGTTCTTATGGAACTATTGGTGGTGGTTATAGAAATACCGTTTCAGGATATATGGGAGGTATTTTTAGTGGATCTGATAATATAGCTACGACCAATTATGCAACAGTAGGAGGTGGTTTGAGAAACAGTGCAACAGGTACTTCTACTATTATTTCTGGAGGTAGCAACAATATTGCTACAGGCAATGTCACAGGAGTAGGAAGTGGTGATGCTAATATAGCAGAAGGTTCCTATTCTTCTATCGGTGGTGGTCGTTTCAATCATGTGAATGGCTCTTATACTTCTATAGATGGAGGATATTATAATTATGTCAATGCAAACTATTCTACTATCGGTGGTGGAGATAGAGATAGTATTACAAGTTCTTATGCATTTATAGGTGGTGGTGCTATCAATAAGGTAAGTGGAACACATTCATCTATAGTGAGTGGAACAAATAACATAGTCTCTTCAACTTATAGTTTTATTGGAGCTGGAAATCTTAATCTAGTAAGTGGTGTACAATCAGGAGTTGTTGCAGGATATAACAATAGAGCTGAAGGAACTCAAGGTTTGGTAGGAAGTGGTTATCAAAATCATGTGACAGGAACTTATAGCTTAATTGGTAGTGGTTATAGAAACTATGTAGGTGGACTGCATGCCGGTGTTTTGAATGGTAATAGAGATACCATTACAGATGCATCTAATGGAAGTAGTATCGCAGGTGGTCAATTCAATAAGATAGATGCAATTTTATCTTTTATTGGTTCCGGGAATAGAAATAGTATTACAGGGGGAACACAACATGCTATAGGTGGTGGTAGCTTAAACACTGCAAGAGGTACAGCTACAACTATTGGCGGTGGAGAAGGCAATCAAACCGATTTGACTTACAGTGTAATAGCTGGTGGTCGAAACAATAAGGCTATTAATTCTTATGCAACTATAGGTGGTGGTTATCGAAATATAATAACAGGAACCTACTCAACTATTGCTGGTGGTGAATTAGATACCATTACTAGTTCTTATGGAGGTATTTTGAGTGGTTATGACAATACCGTAAGTGCCAATCAAGCAGCAATCTCAGGTGGTGCTTATAACCATGCAGGAGCTATCTTGAGTGTAATTGGAGCAGGTTCTAGAAATAGAACTACTGGTGGGCAGCAAAATGGTATTCTTACCGGATATAACAATGTAATGGCAGGTAATTATTCTGTGATTGGAGCAGGATATGAAAATAGTGTGACTACAGGTCAATATTCAGGTATATTGAGTGGATACCGAAATCAAGTTCGCGGAACTTATAGTTCTATAGGTGGTGGACATACAGATACGATTGTAGGTAACAGTTCTTTTATAGGTGCTGGTACTAATAATAGTATATATTCAACAAATTCGATTATTGGTAGTGGTTCAGGTAATTCAATGATATTGGCTGCAACAAGTTCTGTTATTGGAGGAGGGGTCAACAATACAGCTAATAATCCTTATGGTGTTATTGCTGGAGGTTATCTTAATAAACTAAATTCTAACTATAGTGTGATTGGAGGTGGATACCAAAATGATGTAGATGGAGCAAGTTATAATACAATTGGAGGTGGATACCAAAATACTACTTTGCAATCTAGTGCAACTATAGCGGGTGGACATAGAGATACAGTAACGGCTAATTATGGTACTATTGGTGGTGGTTATATCAATAAAGTAACTGGAGTAAATAGTACTATTGCTGGTGGAAACCAAAATGATGTAACAGGTGCTAATAGTGTAGTTGCAGGTGGTTCTGTCAATGCTGTTGCTTCAACTGCAGCTGGTATTGCTAGTGGAGAAATGAATGCTATTATAGGAGTAGCTAGTAGTCATTCTAATATAGGAGGTGGACGTAATAATACAATAGTACAACCTTACGCTACTATTTCAGGTGGATACCGAAATCATGTAATGGCTTCTTATGGAACGATTAGTGGTGGAGATAGAGACACTGTGTCTGGTTCTTATGCTTTTGTCGGAGCGGGTGTAACCAACCATGCTGCTGCGGCTAATAGCTCTATTGTATCAGGTAGTGCTAACCGTACGAATGGAACACTTTCTATTATTGGAGCAGGAAATTTAAACAGAACAGTTGGCACACAGTCAGGTGTTTTGAGTGGATACTCTAATACTACTAATGGATCGTATAATGGTATTTTAAGTGGATTTCAGAACAATACAAATGGTAGTTACTCTGTAATTGTAGGAGGTTTGAGAAATAGTGCAACATCTACAAGCTCTTTTGTGGGAGGTGGTACCGACAATGTGAATGCTGGACAAGATGCAGTGATCGCAGGTGGAGCAAGAAATACAATCAGTAATACTTATGCAACTATAGCAGGTGGATATACCAACAATGTTACTAATAGTTATGCAACTATAGGTGGGGGGGGACTCAATAGCGTGATTAGCTCTTATGCGACTATAGGTGGTGGATATCAGAATCATATAGATGGTGTTTATAGCATGATTGGAGGAGGAAATAGAGATACTATTTCAGGGACTTATGCCTTTATTGGAGGTGGATTAACCAACCACGCTGTTGGAACTCAAAGTGCTATTGTGGCAGGTAGCGCAAATCGTACAAATGGTATATATTCTATAATTGGAGCTGGTCGTTCCAATACTACTACAGGAGATCATAATGGTATTTTAGCTGGTTGGCAAAATACTGCTGGAGGTAGTTATTCTAGTATAGTAGGAGGTCGCCTAAATACAATATCTGGAAACTATTCGGTTATCTCGGGTGGTTATTTAAACAAAAATACAGCTATTTATAGCACTGTCGCTGGAGGATATTCAAATGTTGCTATAGCTAATAATAGTTTTATAGGTAGTGGAGATCGCAACATTACTCAAGCTGTTAATTCTGCTACTGTAGGTGGACTGTACTTGAATGCTAAATCTTATGCAGAGGTGGCTATTGGGGTTTATAATGACACCTTAACAGCTGGTTTTTCTGCTACTGGAATATCTGCAACCGATCGTGTATTTACGATAGGAAATGGAACAGGAACTACTGCCCGTTCTAATGCAATGGCTGTGCTCAAAAATGGTAATGTTTATATTGGTGGCGATGAGACTTATGGTGTAGGTAGTCGCATGACTACAGGTCGTGGTATTATGTACTTCAACCAAACTGCTAGTACTGCGGGAGTGCTTACTGGTACAAGTATGGCGGCTATTTGGGCCGAAAATGTGAGTGGAACTACTGAGCTACGTGTAAAAGATGAAGCAAACAATGTAACTACCATCTCTCCACACAATTTTAGCTTGATTCCTGGTGGAGCTAGTGAAAAATTGGCTTGGGCCTATTACTCTGAGCAAAATGGAAATGCAATCAATGTAGATATGGCTAAATTGGCTCGAACGGTAGAAAAATTGAGTGGAGAAACATTGGTGTATACTAAAGATGCAGAAACTGGTGAAATAACTACCCAAACTCCAGAAACGTCAGCTAAAGAAGAAGAATTGGAACTCTTGCGTGAGCAAGTAGAGCTATTGAAACAACAAAATGCTTTGCTTCAAGAGCAGTTGGAGAATAAGTAGTTTACTGTGAATAGACATAAAAAAATGCCTCCAGTCTTATTGACTAGAGGCATTTTATATTTATGAGCGGCACTCAATCTATTAGATTTCTCGTACTTCAATGTTTTTGCCATCTATTAGACGGCCATTAAGTTCTTCGATAGCCTTTAATCCAGATTCTCTAGAATCCATTTTGACAATACCTTCTCCTTTCGAAATCTTTAATCCATCGTCTTTTACAATTTTGACAGATCTAATTTTTCCAAATTTTTCGAATAATTCTCTAAGTGCGTTTTCTCGCGTAAATACATTCAGACTTGCAATTGAAATAGTCATAAGTGATTGGTTTTTAATTGATGATAAAAATGATGATATATAAATAATAGAGTGTACAATTCCTGTCAACTAAATTGAATCAGTTGACTAGAGAGTGCAAAACTCTTGTTGATGCTGAACGATAAGTGTATTGGAATGGTAGCTAAGCTTTTATTTTTTTTGACCAATACAGTATCTTTTTTGTTTAATTATATTTAGATTAACCTTATTAGTTAAGACAACTTACCAAGCTCTCCAATATTTTTTTGGGAGTGCTTGAATATACTATTACCTACTAATTAGATATAGTTATTAAGTATAAGGTGCTTTACTGTGCTAAGGCTACTAACAAAACTAGGAAGTCTATCTAAGAGGTTATTACTACAATTTAACACAAAAATTGAAGTAATGGAGGCATCTAAATCTACTAAACTAATACTTATAACGTATATAAATAATAAATGATTCAAAAAAACATATGTTTTTATAACTTTTTGATTATTTGATAATTATGTTGTTTTTTAAATAAGCCCTAATAGGACTGATTAATAGGTTTCTATGACCAAAATAAGGAGATGTTTATAGTATTAATAAAAGGATATAAATGGATATTTGGGTAGGGGTTTCAATCTTGGGCGGTTTTTTTGTTCTCAACTATTTTTTTGTAGGGTATCTCAACAGAAAGAACGATAGGAATATAGAAGATTTAGCTGAAGAGTATGATTTAGAAATTCAGAATTTGAATCCTAAAGGGCAAGTTTTGCATCAAAAAGCGGTATCTAGAACTATGGGAATAGAGATTTATAATGACCATAAAGGAGAGGATCAAATCAGTTTTGTAGAGTTGTATTGGCGTTGCTCTAATAAGGATGAATTAGCCCTTTCGCTATATCCAGAAGGCTATATTAGCAAACTGCGAAAGGTTTTTGGAATGCAAGATATTATCATCAATAAGCCTTTATTTGATAAACGGTTTATTATAAAATCTAATGAACCTATCTGCACTTTAGAGTTGTTGGACAATGCCTTTTGCGAACAATTATTAGAGCTTGATCAAACAATATTATGTGGTCGATATGAATTTAGACTCGCACAAGGTAAACTATATTATACCGAAGCAAATACAGAATTTAGTAGTGTAGATGATTACAATCGAATAATTGATCTGATCGAATTGGGACAACATCTAGCTCAAAATATTAGTAATTATAAACTTCCTGGTTAATAAGAGCTATTGAGCAGTTAGTATAAAATAGATTTGAATAGTGGCTAGGCCTAAGAATAAAACGCCTATAAAGCGATTAACCCATTTATTGTATTGTTGCAACCGCTCACTCAAAAATACCCCTAGTAAGATATAAACCAACATCGCTAAAAAGGAGCCTATTCCAACACCTACCGAAAATAAAATTAAATAAAAGGTATCCTCAATTAACCAACCCTGTTTCATAAACACGCCACCCCAAAGTATCCAAAAAGGGATAGCCAGCATATTGAGGCTGCTTACCACTAAGCCTTTCCAAAAACTAGAAGTGTAGCGTCTAGTAGTTTTTCGTTTCATTTGCCCATCACTTCTGATGTGTTGCCAACCTAAAAGGAGGAAGATAGGAATAGAGAGTATCGAAATAGCAGTCTCGAGGGAAGGATATTCTATAAATAAGGCAATAAAATTGATGGCAATAAAAGCTTGTATTACTTCTATGATAGAAGCTCCTAGAGCAACTTGCATACCTTCATGAGCATTCTTGTTTATGGTTGTTTCTACCACCAAGAGACTAATCATTCCTACAGGCAAGGAGCCTAAAAAGCTGACTAAACAGCCTAATAAAAGGTATATAAGCATAGTTAAGAGACCTTAATTTGACCATCTATAACCTCAAACTGTCTATAATCGCCTCCTATTTCCTTGGTAATATCCTCTACACGTTGTAGATGCGTATCTGTGATAAACACTTGCCCGAACTGTTCCTCCATGAGTAAGGTCAACAAGTGTTTTACTCTGTTTTTATCCAACTTATCAAAAATGTCATCTAATAATAAAATAGGGGAGACCTCATTTTTTTGTTTGATGAGGTTGTACTGTCCCAGTTTTAGTGCCAAAAGATAGGACTTGAGCTGACCTTGAGAGGCAAAACGTTTGACAGGGAAACCATTAATCAAGAGTTTTAAATCATCCTTGTGGATGCCTTTAGTTGTTCGTTGTAGCCATCGATCTTTTTCTCTTGAGGCAATCAATAATTCTTCTAAGCTATGTTCTGTTAGTTGTGAGCTGTATTCAAAATCAACTTGCTCTTTATCTCCCGAAATAGTAGCATAATAATCTTGAAAAATAGGTTTGAAGGTTGTTAGAATTTCTTTTCGCTGTTGATGTATATAGGCTGCAGGGCCTAGTAACTGTTGGTCGTAAACCTCCAATAGAGCCATGTCTATTTTTGCAGGATTTTCATGCTTTTTTAGGAAAGCATTGCGCTGCTCCAAAATTTTGTTGTACTTAAGCAAATGCTCTAGATAATCATTGTCGAGCTGTACTAAAGTGAAATCAATAAACTGTCGACGAGCTTCACTCCCTTCCATGATAAGCTGAGTATCATCAGGGGCAATCATGACTAGAGGAAGAAGCCCAATATGTTCGGAGAGTCGTTGATAGGCTACTTTATTACGTTCAAAAACTTTCTTTTGTTTAGGTTGATATTTACAGACAATTTGTTCCTTTTTTTTGTTTCGATAGAACAGTCCATCCAACCTAAAAAAAGATTCTTCATGTAGAATAATCTGACGATCAGGCACTGAAAAATGACTTTTGCACATACACAGATAATGAATAGCATCCAAGAGGTTCGTCTTGCCCATACCATTAGAACCCACCAAACAATTGAGCTTTGGAGAAAACTCTAAGCTTTGGTTACTATAGTTCTTGAAATTGCTGAGTTTTAGCTGTTCTAAGTGCATTAGTTTTTAAGTAAGAGAGTGGCTAAAGATGTTTTAAAATTACTTCTATAGATGAACGTTGTGTATAATCCCTATCAAAATGAACATAATTGATTATTCCATCTTTCCTGATGATATAAGTTGCGGGTATAGGAAGAATATCCTCTTTATTGCCACTATGTTTTCGAGTATAACCTTTCACAAAACCTTTGTATTTTGTAACCGTCTCTGTACTGATTTTATAATCTACTTTATAGGCTTGCATTATGCTGTAATTTTGGTCATACAGAATAGAGAAGGTAGCCCCTGTTTTAGAGATCATTTTTTCGATATACTGAGGCTTTTCAGGAGTAACTACTACTACAGATGCACCCTTATCCGTAAGCTGTTTTAGGTTTTCTTGTAACTCATGAATATGTTTTTTGCAGTATGGACACCATGCACCTCTATAAAAAATGAGTACAACAGGCCCCTTTTCTAAGAGCTGTGTAGAACTAATCGTTTGTTCTTCTTGATCAATACCCTCAAAACTAGGAGCAAGAGTTCCAATCTCCAGTGGAGTTTTAAATCCATCTTGAGCAGCTATATTTGAATCAATGACTAGAATAGTCAAAAGCAATAGAAAGAACTTCATTAGCCAATACCTTTATAATTAGTAATGTGTAGGGTTAAACGGTTGATATAATCTTGTTGTTCGGATTTCCAATTTAGGTGGTTCAAAAAGCTTAGAACTTTCTTTGTAAGTTTATTTATCTCAGCATTATACCAAGTACTGTGTTGTTGGAATACAAATTCGGTATCTTCTTCCGTAACAGAGAATAAAGTGAAAATACCATCCCTATAATTGTCACTTCCTTCTACGGCATTTTCCCAAAGCTTGAGAATGGCGTTTGACCATCGCTTAATTTGATTAACTGAGTTCGAGTTCTGAATGCAATGTGTTGCCATGAGTTTGAGCTCACTAAGTGCATACTTAGGCACTGGTTCATCTTCTGCCAACCATTTATTCCACCGAGCCAAACTACCTTCATCATATTCAAAAACCAGTAGCTTTAATCTATACATAGCTTCTTGCTCCTTACCTAAAATAGGTTGGAAAGTTATTAAACATTGTTCTGTAAAAGTAGGATAAAAACCAATTTTGATCATTTCCTAACTGTTGGACAAGGTTTCTGAAATATCTGCTTTGTAAGCTTGTAATGCAGGAATCACTGCTGCAAAGAAACCAATCAATAAAGAACCTACAAATAGATAAGCCTCCTCTTTTAGGAATACAGCTCCAGAGAATGAATATTGATAAGAATCTTGTAAATAACCTGCTAAAACACTCATCCCGATATGACTAATAGCAATGCCTACTATAAAACCTAATAGGGCAACCAAAAGCCCTTCTAGTATAATCATGGTAAATATACGCCCTCTCGAAGCTCCTGCTACACGCATCAATGCGATTTCATAGCGACGTTCTTTTAGTGAACTGTACAAGGATATGAATACACTAAATGCTGAAATTATAATAATAATAAGCGAAAGCATTCTCAAGAATTTCATACCCACACCTGTCATGTCCAATAAGCGTTGAAGTTCAAAAGCAGGTACTGCATAACCTAGTTCTTCTAATCCTTCTGTTTCGTCAATAATCTTAGGAAGCATAGTTGCTGCCATTGCAGAGGTGTTGCCTTCTCCATCCTTTTTGTATTGAATAAGATAGGCTGTTACCTCTTTGCCCGCATGCGATAATGGTGCATACTCTTTAGTGTTGCCATGATCATGGTTGTGATCGTGTCCATGGTCGTGGTCATCATGCGCATGATGATTATCTTCTTTTGGAGTATCGTGTGCATGGTCATGGTTATCGTGTCCATGGTCATCATGTGCATGGTTGTGATTGTCTTCTTTTGGAGTGTCATGACTATGGCCATGATCATGATTGTGATCACTATGGTCATCATGAGCATGAGCCGTACTATCATTGCTGTGGTCATGAGAACCATGGTCGTGGTTATGTTCCTCTTCTTCTATTTCATGGTCGTGATCATGGTCTTCATGCACTCGCCAAACACTCGATACATTAGTCATAATCAGTTGATCTAAGACGGTGTTGGTCTCTTCAAAAATACCAACAACCTCATAGGCATAAGTCTCGTGTATATGCATACTTCCATCACCAACTACACCATGTGAGCCATGAAAGGTATCTCCAATTTTTAATTTTAGACGTTTGGCAGCTAATGCACCTACCGTTACTTCCATGTCTTTATCCCAAAGTTTACCTTCGGCAACTTTAGCATTATAATGCTCAGAATACTGATGGTCTGTACCTACTATTCGATGTGCTTCATAACTGTCACCCAGTGCTAGGGGGATAGCTTTTTCCAAAAATTTATTTTTGGTTAGCCAACGATGTTTCTCTTTATTGTACTTTGCCACCCATTTAGTATCATCCAATTTGATATTTCCAGTAGGTACATCTATATGGTAAACACTAGACAAGATCATCTGCAAAGGGCTTCCTTTTGCTCCAATTACTAGGTTTATGCCATCTATGTTTTTGTAGAGACGATCTTGAAATTGATTGTTGATTAATAGTAAAATGGAGGTCAAGCTAACTCCTAAAGCCACCAAAACTAAACTAAGAATAGTAGAGAAAGGCTTGGCAATAAGGTATTTCCAACTAAGTTTTAGTAAATTCATATATAACTATACAGTTTGTTTAAGAACATGTTTGAATATTATTTCATAAATGTTCTACGTTTAAGTTTTGCTAAATTAATACATTAAATTAAAGATTAGAATAGATGTTCTTATGTTTTGGATAGACTTAACATAAATTGTGAAAGGATGTATTGACTTCCTACCTCTTTTTGTGCTACCTTTGCGTTCTATTTAATATAACTATACTATATAAATAAATTATGAAATATTTAGTTTTAGTCCTTGCATTAGTTGGCTTGTTTTCTTGTAAAGATAAACCCTGTAAAGACGAGGGAACAGGTACCTTGTGTTTTTGTAATGAAATGGATAGTACACGCATAAATGTTCATATTGGGTCTAGCATTTTATTGGCAGTGGAACCTCTTGAAACGCTATGTACAGAAGCTTTGCCAGAGGGGGAATATGAATCTTATATACAATATGTTCGATTGAATACAGCAATGGGTAAAAATATTTACTTGTATCCAAAAGTAGTAACTTGTGAGGAAGTAACGGTTCGAGTAAGAGAGGGTAGTTAATTTAATGTTTTAGAAAAAAAACATATTATGGATGATAAACAACGTGAGGAAATAAAAAAACTGATCCAGAAGAAAATACTACAAGCCGAAAAAAAGGTGACCTTATATCAAGAAATGGCACAGCCCATCACTCCCGAAAATTCTATTGGCCGAGTATCCCGTATGGATGCTATCAATAATAAAGGTGTGTTAGAAGCTGCATTACGAAAAGCAGAAGGGCGTTTGAGTGCTCTACGAAGTATGGTCAATAAGGTAGATGATGAAGATTTTGGGAAATGCTCTAAATGTAAAATAGAGATTCCGGTTGGGCGTGTTTTATTGATGCCCGAAAGCCCTTACTGTGTAAATTGTGCACGTTAAAAATATGCTCTAACTAGTGATTGTACACCAAGGCATTTTAGCTCTTAGGTCTTCAATTCGAGCTTTTGAAATACCTGTTCCTTGAAGCATAATATCTCGCAATTTTAGACATGTTGTTATCCTTTCTGGCAAGTCTGTCAATAGATTTCCTCGCAAATTCAAGTACCTTAAACCTGACAGCTCTAGTATAGGTAAAGGTAGTGTTTTGAAATTATTTCTGCTTAGTATCAAAGAGTACATCTGGGATAGTTGACTAAACTCTTGAGGTAAGTGGTCTAAATTATTTCCAGCAAGTTCTAAATGATAAAGCCTTGAATTATTAAAAAGTTCTTGAGGTAACTCCGATAATTGGTTATTATTTAGGTGGAGTGTGGTCAAATTAGCTAGCTGTTCAATATGGCTAGGGATCTCCTTAAGCTGATTGTTGGATAAATCTAATCGGATTAAACTCTTGATGGTTGTTATATTTTTTCCTAATTTTTTTAGTTGGTTGTTTGAGAAATGAAGGTCTTGTAGTTGGTGCAACTCTTTTAGGCTGACAGGAATAGAGGAAATTTGGTTTTGGGTTACATTCAAAAACTTGAGTTGTTGTAGTTGGCTAATACTTCTAGGGATGCTTTTAATCTGATTGTTAGATAAATCTAGGCGTTGTAGTTCTTGTAAGCCCATTATTGATTTAGGAAACTGTTTGAACTGATTGCTTTGTAAATAAAGCTCCTTAAGTTGAGCTAAATTGGAGAGACTAGAAGGTAAGGTTTTAAGTTGATTGTGGTTCAACGAAAATTTTTGAAGATTTTCTAACTGAGAAATGCTTTTAGGTAGTTTCTTGATAGAAGTCCTCATCAAAAAAAGTTCTTGTAGTTGCTTGACTTTTGTGATACTTAGAGGCAGTTTTTGCATTTCTGATGCCCTGATATATAGTTTTTGTAGCTGAGGGAGATGGTGAAATTGTGCAACAGTTGTTTTATACGTTTTATAAATATAATTGGTTAAGGTAAATTGTGTTGTGCCTAATATCCTAGCTAATTGATCAGGGCTAAGATCCTCTAGAGTAGACTTGTATATAATAAAGGAGAGACTTTCCCATGGAGCTAAAAGGACCTTTTTAGAAATATGCTGACCTTCTGCTAACTGAAAAGCTAATTTTATGTTTTCGAGTTGTGCAGAATGCAGAAGCTGTTGCAATCTTTCTAAGATAAGTTTCTCAGGCATAGTTCATGTTTACTCAGTCCAAGAAATAGTGTGCTAAATGTAGTTGTTTGAATCTAAACTGAACATTTTATTTCTTTTTAGGTAGAGACTTTAGGTAGAGTGCTTCTACTTCATCTCTAGCCCATTGTGTTCTTCTCAAGAATTTAAGGCTCGATTTGATACTAGGGTTGCTCTTGAAGCAATTGATATTTACCTTTCTGCTCAATGATTCCCATCCATATTTATCCACAAGATATTCTACTATATCTGCTAACTTAACTCCATGTAAAGGGTTGTTAGGCTGTTCTTGTTTTTTGTTATCCTTTTCCATATTTGTTTATTGTTGGTATGTCAATATTACAAGTTATTTAAAAATAAGCTAAATTTAGGGATTCGGACTCATTATTAAAGAAAAAGCCAAGTATGTTCAAACAATATATAGATATAGCTCCAGAGGTTCAAAAAGCATTAGACAATAACCAACCTGTAGTTGCTTTAGAATCCACGATTATATCGCATGGAATGCCTTACCCTAAAAATGTAGAGACAGCTCGTGAAGTAGAGCAGATTGTACGTAAATATTCTGCTACCCCTGCAACTATAGCCATTCTGAATGGTCGAATAAAAATAGGACTGACAGAGGCAGATTTGGAGCTGTTAGGCAAAGAAAAAAATGTGCAGAAAGTGAGTCGTAGAGATTTACCTTTTATCATAGCCAAAGGCTTGAATGGAGCTACTACTGTAGCTGCTACTATGATCTTAGCAGATTTAGCAGGCATCCGAATTTTTGTAACGGGTGGTATAGGTGGTGTGCATAGAGGAGCTTCCGAAACCTTCGATATTTCGGCAGATCTTCAGGAGTTGGCTACTACTGATGTGGCTGTTATTTGTGCTGGAGTAAAATCAATATTGGACATTGGATTGACCTTAGAATACCTAGAAACGCAAGGGGTGCCTGTAGTTGCTGTGGGAACTAAAGAATTTCCGGCTTTTTATACTCGTAAGAGTGGTTTTGAGGCCGATTATCAGGTGGATGACCTTGGAGAGTTGGCCAAAGCGCTTCATGCTAAATGGGATTTAGGGTTAAAAGGGGGGATGGTAATCGGAAATCCGATTGATAAAGCCTTTGAGATGGATTCTGATATCATAGATACAGCTATTCAATTAGCACTAAAAGAAGCAAGAAAGAAAGGCATACAGGGGAAAGATATTACCCCCTTTTTATTGGCTAAAATAGTAGAACTAACCAGTGGCCAAAGCTTAGATTCTAATATACAGTTGGTTTATAACAATGCTAAAATAGGTGCACAGCTAGCTGTAGCTTATCACAATTCTTAAACAACTTCAATCTATGCATTATCGTTATCAGTTAGATAGTTCTTCCAAAAAGTTTGAATGTCCCAATTGTAGCAAACGACGATTTGTGCGCTATGTTGACTTAGAAAATAATGCCTACTTACCAAGCCATATTGGTCGTTGTGATCGAGAGGTGAAATGTGGTTACCATTGCACTCCTAAATCTGTGGTAGCCTATCAAAATTATGAACCTCAATTAGCTCCAGTACAAGAGCCTTCTATCCCTTTTGAAAATTTTGAGGCTTCTTTTGTTAGTGAGGAATTATACAAAAGCACATTACAGTATTATACACAAAATAATTTTGTGAAATTCTTAAAAGCAGAATTAGGAGAAGACGTTAGTCAGCAGCTCATAGAGCGTTATGCTATTGGTACTTCTAAATATTGGGATGGAGCAACTATATTTTGGCAAAAAGATATAAAAGGGGAGATTAGGACAGGGAAAGTGATGTTGTACAATCCTGAAGATGGGCACCGTGTAAAAGAGCCTTATAATCATATTCA
Organism: Aureispira sp.; assembly: GCA_024222455.1. Taxonomy (GTDB): domain Bacteria; phylum Bacteroidota; class Bacteroidia; order Chitinophagales; family Saprospiraceae; genus JAAEPD01. The sequence goes on along the minus strand of JAAEPD010000137.1, from coordinate 18,839 downwards.
TTGGGCACATAGCCTTATGCTTAAAAAAGGATTGGTGGAGTATTTTTTCTTGAAACAATGCTTGTTTGGGGAACATTTACTCTCCAAAAAGGGTAGAAAGGTAGTTGCTGTAGTCGAAAGCGAAAAAACAGCCATATTGATGAGTTATTTTTACCCTAAATATGAGTGGTTGGCTTGTGGGAGTTTATCCAATATAAATAAGCAACTTTTTGAACCTCTAAAAGGGTGGAGTGTTCGATTATACCCAGATTTAGGAGCGTTAGAAAAATGGAAAGAAAAGGCTTATTGGTTAAAGAAACAGGGTTTAGAAATAGTAGTTTCTTCCTTACTAGACGGACAGGCTACAGAGGAGGAGCAAGCCAGAGGTTTGGACATAGCAGATTATATGTTGAAAGACACTCTATGCTATCAAGAACTGATGCAGCAGGAGTTAGTTTGAATGAAAATATGTATATAATTATTTAATAGTGAATAATCTAAATTTATGAAAATATTAATCCTAATATTACTAATGACAAGCCTCAACTTGCGTGCTCAAGTACCTTCATTGGATTGGGCGGTGTCGATGGGAGGAGTTGATCGCGATATAGCTCGTTCGATAGCTGTAGATGGCAATGGTAATGTTTACAATGTAGGTGCTTTCACAGATACAGTAGATTTTGATCCAGGAGCAGGTGTTCAAACTTTAGTGTCTAATGGGTATCATGATGCCTATATCCAAAAATTAGATGTAAATGGAAACCTATTGTGGGTGAAACAGGTAGGGGGAATTTTTGATGACCTTTCATTTTCAATAGCCATAGATGGTAGTGGCAATGTTTACAGTACAGGTTTTTTTGAGAATACAGTAGATTTTGATCCAGGAGCAGGTGTTCAAACTTTAGTGTCTGATGGTTTTGATGATATCTATATCCAAAAGTTAGATGCAAATGGAAACCTGTTGTGGGTAAAGCACCTAGGAGGCCCTTTTTATGAAAGGGGGAATTCAATAGCTGTAGATGGCAGTGGTAATGTTTATACTACAGGCGAGTTTAGTAATACGGTAGATTTTGATCCTGGAGCAGGTGTTCAAAATTTAGTATCTAATGGAGATGATGATATCTATATCCAAAAGTTAGATGCAAATGGAAACCTATTGTGGGTAAAACAGTTTGGAGATATATTAACGGATAGGGGGAGTACTATACAAGTAGATAGTCTTGGGAATGTTTATAGTACAGGATTTTTCTCAGGTACGGTAGATTTTGATCCAGGTGTGGCTGTCCAAAATTTAGTATCTAATGGAGGACGTGATATCTATATCCAAAAGTTAGACGAAAATGGGAACCTATTGTGGGTAAAGCAACTAGGAGGGACAGCTTCTGATCGAGGTCTTGGGCTAGTGTTGGATGAAAACAGGAATGTCTATACCACAGGAGCATTTAGCAATACTGTAGACTTTGACCCCAGTGTAGGCGTACAAAACTTGGTGTCTAATGGGCAATACGATACCTATATTCAAAAATTAGATGAGAATGGTAGTTTATTGTGGGTAAAGCAACTAGGAGGGCCTTCATATGACGAAGCTTACTCAATAGCTATAAATAGTAATGGTCATGTCTATACTACAGGTACTTTCGCAGATACTGTAGATTTTGATCCCAATATGGCTGTGCAAAACTTAACTTCTGTAGGTGGAAGTTATGATATTTTCATACAGAAACTTAGTCAATCAACTATCACCTCAATAGAATTGCTAGAGAAGCCTGTGCCATTAAACCTAGCTGTTTATCCCAATCCAATTCAAGATAAGGTCAATATTGAGCTGAAGCAAGTAATAGAAGAAGTGGAGCTAAATTTGAGCACAATTACAGGTCAATATATCTGGTCGGAGACTTATCAGCAAACAGGTTCTATCCAATTGAATCTAGTGAGTTTGCCTGCAGGCGTTTATGTTCTAACCCTAAAGGCTGTTAGTGGTCAAGAGGCTAATATCAAGATAGTAAAGGAATAAAAAATAGATGATGAATTATCAGATTATAAAGGATAAGGAAGCTTTTTTGAAGTTTATTGATTGGTTGCCAGAATTAGAGGCAAATGAGAAGTTTTATTGTTGCTTGTTTGCTCGCAAAAAGTACAGCACTAATCTTGATCTCAAGGCTGATAAATCACAACTCAAACGCTTCTTGTCAGATAAGGCAAGGTTGTATGATAAGGTCAAGCAGCTAGAAATAGAACTAGGGGGGTATAGGATTAGAGGAGTAGAGATTCCGCAAGAAACCTTGGCACTCTATATTAACCCTAATCCACGCAACCTAAAAAAAGCAACTTATGATAGTATAATAGAGTTGACCAAATTGCTCAAAAAGGATCAAGGTGGATTCAATCCTCATCAAGAAGTTATGAGCTGTATTCAACGGTCGGTGGGGCGTAAGGTGTATCTAGATTTTGATGTAGATACTAAGGAGTTTGATTTTGAACAGCTAAAATCTATTATCAATCCCTCTTGTTTGGAGATACTTCAAACTCGAGGAGGTTACCATATCTTAGTGAAATTATCAGCAATTGAGCCTCAGTATAAAAAGTCGTTTTATAACAATATTGTGGCTTTGGGTGTTGACCAAACGGGAGATCAATTATTACCTGTTCAAGGCTGTACTCAAGGTGGTTTTATACCTAGATTTATAGGAATAGATTAAATTCTACCATTTTATACTAAAAAAAACGATTTTAGACTTGATATCTTTCAGATAACTTTTATATCTTTGCACTTCCAAATGCTGAAAAAGCATATTTATTTGTTTATAAAACTTAAAGAAACGCTTAATTTTATATGTTAATCATTAATGTAGACGATAGAGAGTCAATTGAAAAAGCACTAAGACGTTACAAAAAGAAAGTAAGAGATACTAAATTGCTTAAAATTATTAGAAAAAGAAAGCATTTTGAGAAGCCTTCTGTAACAAGAAGAGCTGAAGTCTTAAAGGCAGCATACAAAGATCGTAAGTTTAACGAAATGTTTTAATAGGTTTTTTTAACTTATTAACTACAATATATATAAAGCAATATCAGAACACTCCGTTTTGATATTGCTTTTTGTGTTTCTACATTGATCAAAATATAGTAGTGATGAAGAAAGCAAAAGTTGTTTCGTTAAGCAAGAGTGATACACATAGCATGTCTAAATTTGTGTGGGAGGAAATAATGCTTCTCAAAGGGCTGGGGGTAGAAGGTGATGCGCATTTGGGAAAAACAGTAAAACACAGATCTAGGGTAGCTAAAGATCCTAGTCAACCTAATTTAAGACAGGTTCATCTGATTCATCAAGAACTGCATGAAGAACTAAAACAAAAGGGTTTTGGGATTAAGGCAGGAGAAATGGGCGAAAATATTACCACTAAAGGAATCGATTTGTTATCCTTGCCCAAAGACACTGTCCTACATATAGGGGCTTTAGCTAAAATAAGAATTACAGGCTTAAGAAACCCCTGTCATCAGTTAGATGGATTGGCCAAAGGGCTGATGAAAGCGGTATTGGATAGGGCTGAAGATGGAACTCTAATAAGAAAAGCTGGCGTAATGGCTGTTGTAGAAGAAGGTGGCCTTGTGAGAATAGCTGATGAAATAATCGTAGAACTTCCCCAAAAACCTTATATTAAGCTGGATAGAGTTTAAGAAAATGTTTAAAGTTATCTTATTCACTAATATGAAAAGTCTTTTTCTTCTATATTTCGCCTTTTTTTTTGGAAATAGCTAAGGCTATTAATTCTAAAAAGAGACTTATCTATAACAAAATTCCTACTCATATTATCTGAAAATATAATTTTAAACATGTTCTAAGACGATTTTGATACACTCTAAACTAAACCTAAGAATTAAAATATAATCGGATGGCAGACGATTTTTTTGGAGATAATTTTTTTGAAGAATCCTTTGATGATACCTCCACTTTTGAACCTATATATAGAAGCTTATATCAACAAAAATGTATTCTTATATTAGGACCTAAGTTAGCTACAGTCAATTTTAGAGGAGTAGAAGCGCCTATCAATGAACATTTTTCTACAGGCTTGTCAGGTCAACTGAGTAGCCAAAATATACCCTATGATCCAACACAAAAGAAGAACCTAGCCTATATTGCTTTACGTTGGGTACATGCTACAGATTCAGAATCTGCTATTCTGCATGGAAAGCTGAATCAATTCTACAAAATGACAGCTAAAGAGGTGCCACCAATTTACTCTAAATTGGCTCAATTGCCATTGTCTATGGTGCTCAATACTAACCCTGATAAATTTATATATAAAGCTTTTCAGGAAGTAGGGAAAAATCCTGAAAAGATACATTATAACTACCTTCGGCATCAAAAAGTACCTCTACCCGAAATAACAGTAGCTAAACCTTTGATGTATAATCTTTTTGGGAAATATACAGATGAAGAATCATTGGTAGTAACGCAGGATGATCAAGTTGATTTTATTAAGAATATTCTAGAAGGAAAGTCTGAGTTGTCTAAGAGCATTTTGAGTCATTGTGATAGAGAAAAAAGCTATCTTTTTTTAGGTTTTGAACCAGATACATGGCATTTACCCTTACTGTTCAAAAGTTTGAAATTATCAGAAGGGTCTTCTGCTTTTTATATAAATGAAGGGAAGAGTGCACAGGTAACTAAAGAATTTTATGAAGATTCTTTTAGCTTTAAATTTATTGAAAATAAAAAATCTACAGTCTTTGTAGATGAATTGGTGAGTGGCTACGAAAAATGGGTAAAAGATCGACCAGATCTAGCTGTAAATACTTCTTATGTAGATAAACCACAACCTGATGCAGACAAAAACACAAGTACTGTATTGCTGATGACCTCAAACCCAGAAGAGACTACTAAACTCAAGTTGAATAAGGAGATCACTATGGTGCAAGAGGCTTTGATGAGTGGGACGGAGCGAGAGCAGTTTTTGATTCAACCTATTTTGGATATTAATAAACGCAGATTGCAACAGGTTTTGCTGTACCATCAGCCTCAAATTGTACATTTTTCGGGACATGGAACAGGGCGTGCAGGGCTAATATTTTCGGGAGATGCAGGAGATGCAGAGTTTGTAACAGGAAAACAATTGGCAGATCTATTTAGCCAGTTCAAAGGGATTAGTTGTGTGCTCTTGAATGCTTGTTTTTCGCAAGAACAAGCAGAAGTGTTGGCACAATATATTCCTAATGTCATTGGGACTAATAATGCAATAGATGATACTCTGGCAACTGTGTTTGCACAGGGTTTTTATCAAGCCTTATTTTCGGGAGGAAGTTATCAAAGTGCATTTGACCAAGCTATGGCACATGTAGGCTTGCATAGTTTTCCGGAGGGAGGACGACCTGTATTTTATAAAGAAGGCAAAAAGCAATAAAAGATGGAAAACTCTAAATATAGTCGTTATCCTGGTATTCGGTCTTTTGAACCTCATGAACGTAAGCAGTTTTTTGGACGTAAGCGTGAGACAAGAGAACTACATGATCTGATCAAAGCTGAACGCTTCATGGTGCTTTTTGCTAAATCAGGTATTGGCAAAACTTCTTTGCTGAATGCAGGAATTATGCCTTTGCTCAAACAAGATATATATCATCCTATTTCTGTTCGTTTTCAGGGTAAAGGAGAGGGCGATAAAACTGGATTAACACCAGCTGAATCCCTTCGAAAAAGTATAGAGTCTCTAGCTGAACATTTTTGGATAAAAGAGCAGGGCCAAAAACGGCTGAAAGATCATGTGAAAGGTCGAAAACCATTGCTTTGGGAACATCTAAAAGCTTATCCTTTTGAGCAGGAGGTGGCTATCATGCCTGTCTTGATCTTAGACCAGTTTGAGGAGTTCTTTTTGCATAGTGAGGAAGATCAAAAAGAATTGGTGGACTGTTTAGCCGATATTGTATATGATCGAGTACCTAAGTTGTTGGCAAAGAATACTGTTGATGCAGGTGCAAAAGAAGAACAAAATTTCTTTGATGAAAATTTTTCTTCTAATACTCATAAAGATGATTGGAATACACCTCTAAATTGGAAAGTTATTATTGCAATTCGTTCAGATCGGTTGAGCTTATTAGATCGCTTAAGTGATTCGATTCCTGCTATACTAAACAAGCGCTACCAGTTGTATGCCTTCAAGCGAGAGCAGGCGACTGATGCTATTGTTTCACCTGCTCAATTGGAAGGTGATCAGTTCAATGTTCCTCAGTTTGATTATGATCCTGATGCCTTGGATTTGATTATTCATAAGTTGAGTAATAAAAATGGAGAGATAGAGGCTTTTCAGTTGCAGATTATTTGTCAACATATAGAGCAAAAATTAAAAGATCAAAAACTGAATAGGGTAGCACCTGATCTTTTGGGGGGAGAGGAAGGAATTCAAGAAATATTGGAGGGTTATTATAGGCGTAAAATAGCAACATTAGGTAATGCAGAGGAACAATTGGCAGCTCGAATACTGATCGAGGAAGGCCTGATTGTGAGTGGAGCACGTGTAGGTTTGGCAGAGAATTCGATCTTGACACAATATAATATCCCAAAACCCTTACTTACTAAAATCTTGAGGACACGTATTTTGCGTAGAGAAAATACACACTTGGGATTGGCTTATGAGGTGGCTCATGATACATTGGTAGAACCAATATTAGCTTCTTATGAGGAGCGAAGAAAGGAACAGGAAGAAAAAGCTCAACAACAAAAACTGGTTGCTGAAAGAAAACAACGAGCTCTGGAAAAAGAGCAGCAAGAAGAAGAGTTGGCTGAGCAACGAAAGCAATTAGCACAAGAAAAATATCTGAGAGGGCGAGCAAATAGGAGGAGTTTTATAGCCTCTATTTTTGCTATTCTAGCTGTTATAGCCTCTGTATGGGCGTACTTGGAGACTCAAAAGGTGCATAAAGCAGAGGTTTTGTTAGAAAATCAACTGGAAGAATCTAATCAGTTGCTTAGGGCTTTTTATGAAGAACAATTTGAGCGATACTATAATCAATTGCCTATTTATGTAAGTGCAGGGCAATGCTCTACTGTGATCTCGCTGGCAGACAAATCAACCTCGATTGCTCAGAGCCTTATTGATGATTATAAGCTGCAAGCAGAACAACGAGCCTACTATCAAGGTAAACTAAATGAGATTGCCCAAACTAAAGAAAATTGTCAATAAATCATGAGCTATTGTAAGATAGGATATTTTGTTTTGCTACTGAGTTTGATCTCCATGACAATGCAGGCCCAATGCCCTGCCAATGACTGTGATTGCATGCTTCAAACAGCAGATAAAAACATAGAGGAAAAGGATTACAAAAAAGCAATCTTTAATTATTTAGCTGCACGTGCTTGTGATCCAGAACTTGGGCAAGAGGTGGATGGAAAACTAGTCAAGGTTTTTGAAAATATAGAAGAACAAAAGGTTGCATTGGGTAAGACACTTAGGAAGGTAGAGCAAGAACAGGCTAAAGCAACTGCTGCTCAGAAACGAGCAGAAAGAGCATTGCTAAAACAGGCTGAAGCGCTGGAAGAAGCGAGAGTGGCAAAGAAAGAGGCAGATGTAGCTAGAACTGAGGCAGAGCAGGCTTTGCTAAAGGTAGAAGCAGAGCAGATAAAAACTAAGGCAGCTTTAGCAAAGGTAGAGGCTGCACAAGCCAAAACGGCTGAAGCTTTGGCTAAAGCAGAGTTTGAGCAGCTAAAAAATGAAAAAATTATTAATGCTTTTTATTTTTATGATGGGAAATTAGCTTTGGCTTATAAGAATGGAAAGTATGGGTATATCAATAAGGATGCAGATGTTATTATTGATTATCAGTATGATGAAGCTCAACCTTTTAGTGATTTAGGCTATGCTAGAGTTGTACATAAAGACAGTGCTTTTTATATAGATGTTACAGGCAAAAAATACCCAGTTGCAGAGAGTCTTCAAGACCTTGACGAAAATATTAGAGCGTTAAATTTATCGAGAGAACAATTAAGTAAAATACCTCCTAAAGTTTTTAAACATACAAACTTACAAATTTTGCTTTTGGGAGATAACTACTTAAAAAGTATTCCTACTCAGTTAGGGCAGTTGAAAGAGCTGATTGTTTTGGATCTAAATGACAATCTAATAGAAGATATACCAAATAGTTTAGGGGCCTTGAGTAAATTAGAGGTTTTGAATATTAGTGATAATAGACTAGAAAAGGTACCAGAAGATATTTCAAAGCTAAAAGACTTAGAGGTATTGCTCTTGTCTAAAAATCCTGATTTGAAAAAACTGCCTAATGATTTATCTAAGTTGAGTAAATTGGAGTACTTAAATTTGGATAATATGGGGTTAACTGAATTTCCTCCTAATTTTTCTAAGTTGACAGAATTAAACTATTTAGCTATAGCTGATAATGAGCTAACATCATTGCCTGAAGACTTTGCCCAACTTACTAAACTCGAGTATCTAGATGCATCTTATAATAATCTTACAACATTACCAAGTACTTTTTCTCAGCTTTCAGAGTTAAAAGATTTGAACTTAGAATCTAATAATCTAGCTAGTTTAGATCTTGATTTTTCTAAGTTAAAAAAATTGGAAATACTTAACTTAAATTCAAATTCATTAAAAAAAATAGATCTTGATTTTAGTCAATTGACTAAACTAAAAAGCTTAAATATAAGTGCTTGTGACTTAGTTAGTACCCCTAAGGGAATGGATGAACTCGGTCAATTGGTAGATTTGAATTTAAGTATCAATCCATATAAAGAAATTAACATAGATTTTTCTAAGTTGGAGGACTTGAATAGCTTAAAATTGGGGTATTGTAATTTGTTAGAACTACCCAAGAGCATTTTTGAGTTAAAAAACTTATCTATCTTCGATTTTTCTGGAAACTTCTTGGAAGAGCTGCCAGCTGCTATTGGCCAACTAAAAAACTTGGATAAGTTAGAGATGACTGATAATGAGTTGAAACGATTACCTACGAGCTTAGGTCAGTTGCAAAACTTGAGAGAGTTGCATTTAGATGCCAATCAATTGACTGAATTGCCAGAAAATTTTGGAGAATTAAAAAGCTTGGAGTTGTTATATTTAGACAGAAATCAATTAGGTATACTACCTACTAGTATAGGGCAGTTGCATAGATTAAGCGCATTACAGTTAGATGAAAACCAGTTTAGATTTATACCTGAATCTATATGTCAGTTAACAGAGTTAATCATTTTATCTTTCACGAAAAATCAAATAGAAAAAATTCCAGATTGCATAGCAAATTTAGAAAATCTTACAGCTCTTTATTTGGAAGAAAACCCTGTACCTAAAGAAATGAAACCTCGTATCCGGAAACTTATTCCATGGAGCAGTATTGTATGGGAATAATCCTCAATCTACATAAAATCCTATTTAAATATGAACTTATTATCAGTCAATACAGGTACAAAAAGGAGAGTGGAATGGAAAGGGAAAGAGCTATCTACAGGTATTTTTAAAACTGCTGTAGATGAACCTATCTTGTTGAAAAAAACGCATGTACAGAATGATGAACAAGCAGATTTAAAAAATCATGGTGGAGAGTATAAGGCGGTGTATTCTTATGATCAGAGTTATTATGATTATTGGAAAACAATATTGGATAGAACAGATTGGTCTTATGGCCTTTTTGGGGAGAATCTAACAACTCAAGGGATGCTAGATAAGGATGTGAAGGTTGGCAATATATATAAGGTAGGAGAGGCGATTATCCAAGCTATTCAACCTCGAATACCATGTTTCAAGTTGAATATACGATTTGGGATAGACAATATGGTTGACCAGTTTTATGCAGCAGCCTATCATGGAATTTATTATAAAGTTTTGCAAGAAGGCTTAGTGGAAGCAGGCGATTCTATTGTATTAGAAGATGAGTATTCTGGTCTGATTACTATTCAGGATATAGTGAGTGGAATGATATCGAGAGGAAAAGCTGACCTTGCTAAAACTAAAATAATAGCAGAGCACCCTTTGTTGCCAGAGCGAATTAAAGGTACATTTTCTAAGTTTTTGTAGTGACTTTCTACTCAAATAAGAGTCCTTTAGAAGGAGCTCTAAAGTTTGGAGTTTTTTTTGTTTAAGAAAAAATAACTATTTTTATAGTTAAAGGACTTCCACTAGGTTTTCTTAGACAATAGATTATTTACAAGGTTAGTGTTTTGATGCAAAACATTGGCAGAAGGAAATAATCTCAAAGTGGAGTTTAGCACTAAACGTTTTTAATTCATATTATTTCGTGTAGTTTTTATGGGTAATTAGCATTCAATTAGTTAAATTGGGTATTGGATTGACCATTGAAATATTGGTATTACAAGATCAAATCACCACGAATTATTAAATCAAATTACTAAAAGTATGAAACAGAACCTACGTAATTTCCTATGCTTGCTAGTCTGCATGGGCTATTTTTTAAACACTACAGAGGCTCAAGGAGTAGTCAACTTCGAGGATACTTGGATAGAATTCTTGAGTGATCCAAAAACTGCGAGTATTAGTGAGTTAGATGAACCAGATAAACGTTCACAAAAACCTGATTATGCAAAGTATAGTTTGATGTATTGCAACAATTTCTTCTGTAAAGGGGAAATGTCTGAAGCAATGAAGTATGCACGTCATGTAGACGAAATTGGGAAAGATATTTATGGCGCTATTCCTAGATTCACGGAAAAGTATGAGGAGCTAAAAACAAAAATGGCTGCTTACCGTCAAGTAGATGGACTTTGGATCAAGTTCCAAACTGGGAGTGAAGTCAGTTTAAGCGAATTGAAGGATGCTGAAGAGGGCAGAACAGTTTGTGAAAAAGGGACGTTAGCTAAATATTTCTTTTTGACTTCTACAGCTTATTACTGTAAAGGTAATGTGACTAAGTCTGAAAAAAGCTTTCAGCCAGTATTAAAACTATCTAAGATTAAGTCCTTCAAAATGGATAAAGTAGGTGGTTTGAAATCTGGAATTTCTAAAATGAAGAAAGTTTTTGCTGTTCACACCAAATTGAATCCAGCTTGGGAAAAATTCATAGAGACAGATAAGTCTTCAGGATTTGAAGATGATATGCCAATGATGGATTGTTATACTATTCCAAACATGAAAATCTATATGTTGCGTGCAGCTGTAGATCCTTGTGTGAATGGTTCTGAAATGTTGAAGCTTATCAAAGAGTTAGAAGAAGAAAACTCTCACCCGATTCCAGCGGATTTAGCCAAGAAAATAAAATGGTTGGAAGGTCAAGTTGCTGGTGTTGAAGAGAATGTAGCTGTATTAGAAAAAGCTTGGGATGATTTCTTGCCAGATGATGAACTAGATGGCGAAATAGAATTCTCTTTTGAGTATCCTTGTAATAAAGATGCATTGGTGAAAGCTTACATCATGGATGGTACTATCAACGTTTGTGAGAAAGGTGCTCAACGTTTGAAAGATATTGCAAAAGTAATTGAAGAGCATAATCCTAGTTTGGATTCTGAAACTAAAGAAAAGCATAGAAATCTTAAGGCTTTGGTTGAGGATGAAGAAGAAAACTTAGCGGCCTTAAACAAAGCATGGAAAGATTTCTTGCCAGATGATAAAACTAGCGAGAAGTTTGGATTTATCTACTGTGATCCTGTAGCTGTAATCAAGGCTTATACTATGGATGGAACTATGTATATGTGTGAGCGTGGTAAAAAACGTTTGGCTGACATAGATAAGGTAAAAGAAAAAGATAGTCCTGAGTTAGATAGCGAAACGGAAGATAAGGTAAAGGCACTACAAGCTGCTGTACAACAGTCAGAAGCTGATTTGGCTGACTTGAACGATGCTTGGAGCAAATTTGTACCTCTAGATCAAGATAAAACACCAGAAGAAGGTTTCCCTAAAAAGGATACTACGTTGATGTCTGAAATCCGTTTGGTAGAGTTCTATTGCGATAAGATTGCACAAACTAAATCTTGGGTAATCAAGGGGTCTGTAGACGCTTGTGTAGAGGGCGAAACATACATAAAAAAAATTGATGCACTCAAAAAGAAGCATAGCTTAAAATACGATACAGAGTTGACTTGTCATGTTAACCGTTTGCGTACTAAAATCTGGCAATGTCGTTATTGGGAGTTGGTTTTGCGTGCTCGCAAAGAGACACACGAAGAGCGTGAGCGTTTTGGAGAAAGATCAGCTGCTGTAATGAGAGGTGATTTGAATACCGATAAAATGGAATGTCCTACTATAGTAGAATATGAGCCATTAGGATATATTGGTGTGAAATACTTGATCAAACCTATCCTTTGTCAACGTGTGAACTTGGCTAAAATGGGAGATCCTGAGTATTACAAAAAAATTGCTAGTTGGGTAGATACTGAAGTATTGCAAGCTTACTGTGAGGCAAATATGCGTTGTAAGGAAGAATTTACAATTTATATAGAAGGTCATACTGATGGACACCGTTTCTCTGGTCGTACTTATGACAAGTCTTTGGGCATAGCTGAAGGGACACCATTTACACACTTTTTAGGGAAGAATGGTGGAATAGTTGATACTCTACAAAAAACAACTCGTGCTATTGATAGAAAACTAGAAAATAATATGGAGTTGGGTATTGCTCGTGCATGGACTGTAAAAGGTCAGTTAGATTTCATGAAAGTGCCAATCGATATTGGAGCTTATGAGCATCCATCAGATGAGAAAGATGGCGACTATCGTCGTATCGAGATTCACTTGAATATCCATAAGCTATTATTAGATTACTATGAGAAGTTATTGGCTCGATTAGTAAAAGAATCTGGTATCGGTAAGCGACCTCCAGGTTGTTAAATTATACTAAAATACTTGATATTTAAGATATTATAATGTATTTTTAATATATAGATTATCGCCATATAGTTTTACTGTATGGCGATAACTCTTTTTTAGCCGTATTTTATTAAAAAAACAACTATAACAATCTATGCATCCCAAATCAAAAGCTAATCCAACAGCTCCTAGCCCTAACTTCTTAGTAAAAGCTATTACTATTTTGTGTTTTGCGAGTTTATTAGTGTCTTTTGTCGCCTATAGATCGGGTTTTATGGATGGCAATGTGTCTTCTGCTTCTATGATTGATGGTTTTGGTAGAAGTGGACTAGATTCTAATATAACTCCAAGTTTAACGGATTCTAATTTTGTTATAGATAAATCAACTGTTGCCCCAAGTTCTAAATCGGGGCGTGTGTTTGAACCTACTACTATTATGAGTAGTTCTAAGTCTATGGACATGCGAAGGGATGTAAGGATAAAAGATCCTGATACTTCAAAAAAGCCAACAACAAGACCAATAACAATAATGGGAGGTTCCAAATCAGGAACAGTCTTGAGTCCAGCTCAGCAAAAAAGACAAGAAAAGAAGCGAAAACGACAAGAAAAGAAAAATAATAAAAGGAAGGAGGCCAATACTAAGAATAATACCAAGAAAAGAATCATGCATAGCTCCAAATCAGGAGCAATGATAGAACCTAGAGACTAGGGAGATATAGACCTTCAACAACAGAAATAAAATAAGTGCATGGAAAGTTTTTTAGGCTCAGTAGAAGCCACCGTTTTGAGTTTTTTCTTTTTGGTCATTACCTTTTTTCCAATGGAAAAGGTGTTTTCGGCTAAAAAACAACGATTCTTTAGACCTTCTTGGGGATTAGATCTGTGCTTTTTTTTAGGGCAATATTTGCTTTGGGGCTGGTTAGTTTTGTGGGCCTTAAGCTCTTTTAGTTTTTGGCTAGATGGTATTATTCCTCAAAGTTTTAGAACAGCTGTAGCCAATCAACCTTTGTGGTTGCAAGCTATAGAAGTGATCGTGTTGAGTGATTTAATTATCTATTGGGCGCATAGATTGCAACATCGAGTTGATATCTTATGGCGTTTTCATAAGGTGCATCACAGTGCAGAACATTTGGACTGGTTGGCTGCTCATAGAGAACATCCCTTAGATTCTATTTATACTATTGGTTTAATCAACTTACCTGCCTTTGTGTTAGGGTTTTCTTTGGATATATTGGCTGGGTTTATTGCTTTTAGAGGGATATGGGCCATTTATATACATTCTAATGTTAGATTGCCTATAGGTCCTTTGAGAATGCTGATAGGAGCACCTGAGCTACATCATTGGCATCATGATTTGGATAGAGATGCAGGAAACTATGCTAATATATCACCACTGATGGATATTATGTTTGGAACATATACTTGCCCCGATCATGAACCAGAGCGGTTTGGAATAAAAGAGAAATTTCCTAAAAACTATGTAGGACAAATGGTACATCCTTTATTACCCAAAAGGGTAGTAAAGGAATTGACAAAGCCAAAAAGGAAAGAGGAGAGTGTTCAAAATGATCTAAAGCAGGATCATTAATTCTATATGAGCGAGTGCTCTAGCTTTTGTTTTTACATTTTTGAGTAAACTACAATAGGTATCAAATTTTTCAGCAACTTCATCATCTTGTTGCAATTCTTCATTACTATTTACTAAGTCGACCCATTCTGACAAGTTGCGTTTCAAAATACGTAACTGTTGCCTATGAGTTTTGGTATAATCGCCTAGAATTTTGATTTGGGTAGACATATCTCTTTTTTTCTTTATAAGATAGAAGAATATCTATAAAATGTCAATAAAAATGTACTCAGAATTATTATAAAACTTTGTTTTTGTACAAAAAATGATAGAATATGGACGTTTAAGAATATTTGATTAGAAATAAATTGTAAAAGGTTACTAGTGACTTGCATATTATAGCTGTAGGAAAAAATCGCTTATTGACTAGTACACATTTTTTTTGATGTTGGTATATTTTAATAGGTTATAGATTAAGTCATTTAGAGGTGTTTCTAATTTATACTTTTTACCCAGTTCTGAAATTATCCCATTTTTAGCCATTAATTCGATCCTTCGATTATTCAATCTGTCAGTTAGCATTGAGCTGCCTTTGGTACTTGGATATTTTTTTAATTTTAGAATGAGCTGATCCTTGTAATTGGAGTCAATTTTTGCTCCATCTTTTATACCCACCTGAAGACTTTCTATTACTATTTTTTTATATAAATTAATCAACTCTTGATCTTCAAAAATCCAACAAGTTTCTCCACTTAAAGCAAGTATTGCTCCCAAAGATGAACTTTCAATTAGCTTTTCCCAAGAGGCTGTTTTGAAGTCTACTGTTTGTTCAATAACTAATTGCTCATTCTCTCCAAAAAGCTTAGCAAAGCTATTTGATAAGGCATTATTCTGAACTACGATTTTACCTTTTGTGATTTGGTTATAGTAATCTTCATCGTTCTTTTGTGTTGGACAATCAATTAAACATTCCAAAACGTTGCTTCGGTTTGCCAATCCATGTAATGATTCGTATAAATTCAAACCATTTCTTATTATAGCAATATTAGTTTTTGGTTTTATTAATTCCTTTAATGTCTTTCTAGCATTGACATAGTCATATTCTTTGATAGCTATAATCAACCAATCTAATTCTTTACTTAAGTTTAGTGTAGATTCAAGCTTTATTGGAATATTATTCTTGGACTCTCCATATTTCACCTTTAAGCTCTCTTTCTTAGACCTATTAAAATAGGCCATTGAAATGAGTTTGTTTTGGCTTAAAACAGATCCAATCACCGAACCAATAGCACCTATTCCGAATAGTCCAACATTAAATTTAGCCTTTTTCATTGGTTTTATTTTTTATATACAGTCGAGAAATTTGAGTGTTGAAAGGAAGGTTATTAAGTACTATTTTGTCGTGATTTTGTAAATTATCAGCCGATTTATCAACGTTTTCCTGTTAGCCTACGTTTTATAAATGAGTGAATCTTAAAGAATTAGGCTTGTCATAAAACTCCAATAATATGAAAAACTCTACTACTAGAAAGATTTTATTAGCGATAGGCGTTGTTTGTTTTATCAGTTCTCTAGCTCAGAGCCAGTCTTCCCAACCTAATCGGCCTCGCTGTGGTAAACATAAACAACAGGTAAAAATTGATACTCCAAAATCTACTGAAAAGAAGATTGTTAAAATTGAGCTGCCACAGGATTATGAACCTCCTGTAACTCCAATGAAAGAATATCAGTTTCCAGAAACGTTTGCTCAGAAAAAAAAGTTGAAACTGATCCGCAAACGTAATAAAAAACAAAAAGGTGGCTGTGTAGCAAGTAGAATGTAGCCTTTTGTAATACACTAGTAGGGAACAGGATGTAGAAAAGGTGCTCAAAAAACTAAAGACAAAGATTGATTATGTGATAGATGTTTCTGAATGTAAAATGATCAGGAATTAGTGTCTATAACATCTTTATTTGCCTTTAGTCATTCTATTGAGGTGTTTTTTCAAGCACCTTGCTTTTTATTTTAATCCATTTTTAGAATAAGCACAGCATCTAGTATAGATAAATCAACTTTGGCTTTAAAACCAAAAGAGCCACCAGCTTTATAGTAGCCATAGGTATTTGTCATTCCACATCTACTTTCTGTTACCTCTTTATGGCCCATTTTGGTTAGCTTTACATATTCTTGATTTTTGTCAACACCCCCTCTACCACTTGGATTATGTATGATAATATAGGTGTTGTTGTACTCATCTTTACCATAACCTACAGCAGTTACCCAATGGCCATTGTTGCGAGTATATTTATAAGTACTGTTATCATAATAATACCAACCAAAATTCAGAATGACAATGGAGTTTTTATCTGCAATAGCATCTTTTAGAGCTTCAATGTCTGGTTTTTTGCTAATCTTTTTGGATGAATGCTTACTTCCTAAGCAACTCCAGCCGTACATATCAATAGTTTCGTAAGAATAGCCTTTGTTCTCCACATATTTTTCTATCCCTCCAATCATAGCAGCTACAGTCGTTCCTTTATTTTCTGCCGTTCTCATGTATTCAGCAGAGGCTAATTTCATGGTCAAATCAATTTGATCACTTTTAGAATAACCATAAGGGCTCAGTTTAGAATAACCATTTTTAGAAAGCCAAACAAAGGCATTGGAGACAGCTGTAGGACCACATAAATCATTGACTCTATCAAGTTCTGGGAACCCTTTGTCGGACTGACACAAGTCAGGAGTTTTTTGAATTTTAGTATCGTTAACCACACGAACACCTTTGATCAAATTTGATCGTTGATGTACTTCTAAATCAACTAACTGTACATTTTTTGCTGAAAATTCAGTCCGTTTGTCTGATATCTTTTCATAACTAACTTTAGCCCACATTGACCATCGACCACTACCTTTTTCAAAAACTAAAAAGAAATGCTTTTTTCCCTTGATTCTAAGGCGTTCAAAGTCAGCAGGACGCCAACCATTTTCAGTTAAATCGCTACGTTTAGTTTTCAAGTCGTCATAACTACTGAACATAAAGGCTTGTGTAGGGGGGACAGAATTACGGAATAGAGCAAGATATTGGATATTGCTAGCACCATTGTCAAAAGTCTCTAAATCAGAAATATAGAGGCCCTGTCTTTTGAGTTTCAGGCATTTGTTCGAAAGGTTTGCCCAATTTTTAAAAATATGAATTTCATGAGATTCTGTTGACTTTTGCCAAACCCCAATATAGTAGCGAGTACCATTGTTGAGGTAGGATTCAACATCAATTAAAGTATATTGACTTTGGAGAGTTTGTATTTTTTGAATTAGATTGTCATATCCTCTTACTTCGGTCAGTAATCTGGTTGGAGAATCGTCTTTATTCCATAGCGCATGATAGACTCTTCCACTTTCTATTAGGTGGGATTCAACATCAAATAAGCGATAACCTTTTGCCTCTAATTCAGTGTTTTTTGATAATAATTGACTCCAACTTAGATTTTTGGAATGAGTTTGTTTTTCAGGACTGTATCTCCAAAGGCCTGACCAGCCTTCTTGGCCAAATACGGGGCTGCAAAAAAATAAAAGAGAGAAAAATATACTAAGTGTATAGAATATTGAGTCTGTTCTGAGTTTGGGCATATCAGTATATTTGAATTGGTTTCTCAAAAGGGAAGAGGTGTTAACTACTATTAGGTAGACCCACATTTAGGGCAGCTGTCATATTTAGCTAAAGAGTACTTTGCATTACAATATTCACAACTAACCTTGTCTGTTGGCTGTTTAGCTGCCTGTTGCAAAAGTATAACACTCTTGGAAGGATCATCTGCTTTATATTTGATGGCAACAATAGCACCTACCTGAATTTGGCATCTGATCACAATATTACTATTTATACTGTCTATTCTGCGACTGTAATCATTTCCTGATTTGTCCTTGTAGGTATATTCAACTATTGAAAATACGGGTCTATTGTTAATCAACAATGAATAGTTCTTATCAACAAAAGTTACTTTCCCTTCAGTCTTTATGCCTGTTTGCATAATATGAAGCTTTTCTTTTTGTAGCTTAGAATTGCGGGCCATTCCAATCATTCCAAAAATAAGAAAAACTCCTCCTAAACCTGCAATTCCACCTCCTATACTAATGGCTAATATATTTTTTAGACCACCATCTGTTACAGGTCTATTTTGAACCATTATTTGGGCAGACTCTAAGTCAATCATGTAGTAGACAAAGATCCCTACAGCAATTAGGAGAAAACCAACGAACAATAGTATTTTATTTATCATAATAGTTATTTTTTTGGGGATGGAAGTGATTGAAATAGCTATTTTTAGTAGTCAGGAGAGGTTGTTATTCATTGGCTTCTATGATCTCACTTAAGGTTACTTCATCTACTTCTTCAGTATCTCCACCACTTGGATTGTGCCGTCCTGAAATAGGTTGACAAAAAAAAGCAAGAATAAATGTCAGCAAAAAGAGGAAAAGCGAACAGCAAAAAGTTTAAACTAGGGAAACGGCGAACATTTAGTGAGCCATTAAAACAGAAAATAGTAAAAG
Source organism: Aureispira sp. (assembly GCA_024222455.1). Classification (GTDB taxonomy): domain Bacteria; phylum Bacteroidota; class Bacteroidia; order Chitinophagales; family Saprospiraceae; genus JAAEPD01. The sequence continues at coordinate 4 of JAAEPD010000137.1, read as the reverse complement.
ATAT
>JAAEPD010000136.1 GCA_024222455.1 Aureispira sp. | reverse complement strand
CGATATTTCTTCCTTAAAGGGCTTCAAAAACTGCATAGTTACGAATCTATCTTACGCTTCTTTAAGGAACAAAACCTCTCCCCAGAGGAGATTCAAACTTTATTTAAAACTATTAAATGACTTTTCCGAAGTTTTCAAATATTATATACGATCATCAAAAACAGTATGACGAATAATCCCAAGAGTTCAAGTCCATTGTGGCTAAGACCTAAATATCTTCTAATTTCAAATGTACTCCCTACTATTTTTGACATAATAAACACCTCTATCACTACAAAAGCAATAGAATAAACTAGCTGTTTTTTATCGCTAAACCAGTTATTCTTAACAGGAGCGAATCCATCGTCTAAGAGTTCTGACATATCACTTTAGGCTTTATCTTTATTAGAGATTTCTCAATAAGTAATAGCTACAATACCTAAAGCACTAAAGCCTGTGATGTAGGGTAAGGAATGCTGACTAAAGTCCAATGTCTCTATCAAAATTACAAATAAAATAGTAGCTACAGCAAGATCTCTAAAAGCTCTACCCAAAGTACCTATAGTAAGTTTATTCTCAAAGAACCATTTATACAAAAGAATCAGCCCATAAGTAACTAGAAAAAAAGGTATAGCTTCGTTCCCAAAAAGATCTCTAAAATATCGATCTACAGATAAGAATCCCCAGCCCCAAATGAGTGCTAAAACAGGGAAGACCACAGAATATCGAGCTTGGTCTCTAGTTTTTGTCTGTCTTTGTTGCTCTACAATCTGAGCAGGATTTAAACCTGTTTTTTTAGCTTGAAGAGGCAAAATCCAAAGGAATAGTGTAGCCAATAAACTACACAGAAAACATAAAAACCCTAAAACCCAATCACCAAAAATAGATGTAACTAAGTTACCATATTCATCTCCCAAAGCAATAGTTATACCCAACCCTGTTAAATAAGTAATTCCAGTATAGCCTAACAACACAATGGGTTTATCAATCAAGGCAAAAGCATAAATTAGCACCAAGGCTAGATTCATTCCAAAAAATAAAAAAATAAATCCTATGCCACCACGATCTCTCAATATCTCTAATATATAGGCAAATCCTATCCCCCACAACATAGCTACAACTACAAATAGAACTGTGTATTGCGTAAACTTTTTTTGATAGTCAGTAAGGAGTTCTTGAACATTCTGCTCTATTCCATCATCTAATATATCGGTCATATCTTATACTTTTTGGGTTTATGTATTCTCATTACCTATTCTCCTATAAGTAGTAGCAACAATAGTGAAAACTATAATTATATTAACATATAAAAGATACTCATCCCTAAACCAAATATTATAAAAGTATAATAAGGCTAGATATATTATCGATAATAATACATAAATTAAGAATAGCTCTAGAACACTATGAGATAAGGCTCTTAGGGGGGTAACCCCAAATAAAACCTTATATAAATAGACCAATAGCAATGTAATTAATATATAAAATGAAGCTGCCGAATTTAGGCTAAGGTTTCTACTCAAGTATTTACTTATAGGGTTATCTCTGAATACATCTTCTATCTCATAAAAACCCCAGCCCCACAGGATCATTAACACACAAAAAACTATACTATACTGCAAACGATCCTTAAAAACATTAGCTTCCTTTATTTTTAATAAATCTAGATGTCCAATTTCTGTTTTTTTGTAATGCAAGGGCATTACCCAAGTAAAACCTACAGGAATTAAAGCAGCTATAAAAGCAATTACTCCTAATTGATAATAGGGGCCAACTAGAGAGCGTATTTCTCTACCAAACTCATTATCAATCAAAATAACACAGCCTAAAGTCAAAAAAAAACTAACCACAGTATAGATGAGGGGCACTTTGTTTTTAGCCAACACCTTAAATGCATAAGCCCCCAACAGACAAGCACAGATACCAAAAAATCCTAAAATCAGCAGTAAACTACTCCCTATACTACGTATTAAATCTGCAAACCATGGTAACAATAAGCCCCATACAGTTCCTAAAACCACAAAAATAGTAGCATACTTTATCCTAGCATTGCGCTCTTTAGCAAGCTGCTCAACTAAATCTAACTGAAACTCATCATCTAATAATTGAGACATATAGCATTAAGGTCTTTTATATTTAAGCGGCATAGCCCAAGCTAAAACAACAGCAATTATACTACTCATAAAACAGAGTATAGGTAGGGTATTTTGATTTAAATTAAAAGTGTTTACTAGCAAAATCATTACTCCCAAAGTAACTACAAAAGTAACCACTGTATAAACAATACTTGTCACTATTTTTTTGAACAATAATATAGAGTAGACACCTAACAATATCCCACTGACCGTAAAAAATAAGGCAGCAATATCTACATCTAACAGATCATGATCTTCTATATAATTGAGGCCCCAACCCCATGCTGCTCCTACAAGAACAAAACAAGCAGCATAGATTATTCTCATTTTTTTGTATTTGGCAAGGAGGGCAGATTCTGCACCATCTATCCCCCATTCATCATCTAGTGGCCTTGACATAAGCAGCTTGGTGTTTTTGAGGTATAAAAAAAGAACTAACTGTAATTATCAAACTACCCAATAAAGCTAGAACAGGCAAAAATTTAGAAGAAATTCCAAAAACACTTACCATTAGAACTAAAACAAAGAGAGAAACTGAAAAACTAATACCCATAAATATTATTGTTAGTCCAATAGATTTCAAGATCAGACGAAAATAGATAACTGTTAATACTATACAAATAACCAAATAGGAAACCAAGATATCCAGTATTTGGTTTAGCATGGCTATAATAGGGTTTTCAAAGTTTTTTGCCCAAATTGCCCAAAGAATATTCAACAATACATAAACAACAGCATAAACCTGATGCCGACGTCGATACTTATTCCATATTTCTAAATTAATTCCATCTACTGACTGAGTTAATTCATCATCTAGTAGCCTTGACATAAGAGGTTTTATATTTGGTGGGTAAAATGAAAGAAATAACGATAATAATCAGTCCTCCCAAAGCAGCTAAAAAGGGCAAAGAATCAGGAGAAAGATTAAAAGCAGCAACAGTAAGAAATAAGATAAAAAATGTAACTCCAAAGCTCACTGCACTAACAATAAGAACTGCTAAAATTGGTTGTAAAACTGACCAAAAATAGAGGCACAGTCCAAACCCACAAATTACTAGATAAGAAATCAACCAATCTTGATCAATTATCTTGTCCAAGAACTCACTGATTATATTCCTTCGATCAATTGAGGTCCAAAATCCCCAAATAAAGTTTATTAAAAAGTAGAATATAGCATAAGTTCTATGCCTCTTTTTATATTTTTCTAGAATCTGAGGATTTATGTCATTATGCTCGGCTAATTCATCATCTAATAAGGGTTCCATGCTTTTATTTTTGCAGTAGTTCCCAAACTAAGCCCTCTCTTAGAGCATAATCCGAAACTATTAATTCTGGAATATCTATATGTTTTAGGGTAAAACTGATTAAAGCCATAGACATAACGATCAATTTGGCTCTAGTTGGCATTATGTTTTTGGTATTGAGACGCTCCTCATAACTTGCTTTAGTCAACTCTTCATGAATAGCCCAAAACTGATCTGGAGTTAGTTTCCCATACAATTCACCTTTGAGTTTAGCCCCAACTAGTTTATCCAACACATCAAAAGAACCAGATGCTCCAATCAAGTGTTTTGGTGGATATTTTTCTAATTGTTCTAACAGAACCTTCAGCTCCTTGTCTAGGTAAGATTTAATTGCATCTAACTCTTCTTTTTGAATAGGATCTGATTTGTGAAATGCTTGAAATAAGACAGCCACCCCTACTGGAAAACTCTTTGCCCAAAACACCTCATCCTTAGAGCACAATATAAACTCTACACTACCACCACCAATATCCATTATTAAGCTGGGCTCTTCATCCAAAGGTGCAGCCAAGCGCACCCCTTGATGGATTAAAGCAGCCTCTCTATCTCCATCTATAATATCAATAGTCATTTGAGACTGTTGATCGACTGCTGCCAAAAACTCTTTGGAATTGGCTGCTCGTCTCAATGCTGCTGTTCCAATAGGATAAACCATACAATCAGGATAGTCTTTTAGTACTTCCTCAAAGCCCTTAAATGCAGCAAGCCCCCTCTGGAAGGGAGCTTTGCCTATATATTTAATACTTTCTTCTGCCAATTCTACATAATGCCTATCTTTCAGCAAACGCCTAAACGATTGGTCTTCTTTTACCTCAAACAGACTCATGGTAAAGGTATTAGTACCACAATCTATCACTGCTATATACTGCATATTTCTCTATATTTTCCCATCCAAACAATCTGCTAAATCCAAAACCCAAGCTATTTGTATCCTCAATTCTGCTGGCAACTCAATATTGGTTGTTGTATATTCTAATCCAAAATTCTTGATAACTAACCGTTGATCTGCATCAAGCAATTCTTTTCTTTCTATAATCTTTCTTTTCAACCGATCATTTAGCGTTCTATGCCCTTGATAAACACCTTTATGCCCATCTACATAAAACTGTTCATAAAAAGAAGATACATCCTCTTGTTTAGGTTGTTCTTCATCCTCCTTATCTTCACTTTCTTTATTTAATAAACCCTCCAAGTCAATTTTTTTGATATTCAACCTTAGATTATCTATAGGCATTTGACGCAACATTCCATCCTTATAAAATTCAGGTAGTTCCGTAGGCCCAGAAACATCAGAAGAAACGTCCTTTTCTGGACGTTTCTTCTTGTTTTGTATCGTAATATAAGCTCCTATTTTTCTGCCTCCTGCAGCAGATATAGTCCAACCTATAATTTTATTATTCTCATGAGCTAATGTAATAGAGAACTGTTTTTGATCTTCTGACCTATAGCCATAAATTTTTAAACCATTATCACCTTTAGATGGCTCAGATAATCGCAAGTCATATTTACTTTGTAGCAAATAAAATGCTCCTATCAAATCCTTTTGTACTGAAAAGCGATCCCCAAACATTAGCCACCTATTTTAATCTTTTCTAAAAATCCAACGAGCCATTTCTCGTATAGTTGTTTTCTTGCCATACATCAATATCCCTACTCGATAGATACGTCCTGTAAGCCATACAAACAACAAACAAGTCCCAATCAGTAAACCTAAGGAGAGTAAGACCTGCCACATGGGAGGGTCAAACACTATTCGTGCAGGCATTATGATAGGTGAAAATAATGGGAACATAGATGACCAAAATGCTAAACTACTATTTGGATTTTGGATAGCTGCTACTCCTATATAAAATGCGATAATTACAGGTATACTCACTATCAAGGTCAAAGATTGACTTTCTCCTTGGTCATCCCCCATAGAAGCACCAATCGCTGCGAACATAGAAGAATACAAAATATAACCTGCCAAAAAGAATAAGATAAATACAATAACAATTTCTGAATAGTCAAAAGACCAAAGCTCTTGTATTATTGCCGTTATCTCTGAAGCATCGGGTGCATCGGCAGAAGGTGCTTCGGCCATGCTTTGCATTTGCTTGAACTTATCGGCAAAGACCAGTCCCATACCCATGTAGAGCAAGGGGAAGACCACTGCCCATATTGCAAACTGTGTTAGACCAACCATTCCTACACCAATGATCTTACCCAACATCAGTTGGAAAGGTTTGACAGAGGATATAATAACTTCTACAATACGGTTTGTTTTTTCTTCTTGCACTGAGCGCATCACCATAGTTCCATAGACAAAAATGACAATGTAAATCAAAAACATCATAGCTCCTCCCAAAAAAGTAGCTACATATACTCGATAACTCGATACTTCCTCTTCTGCCTTCTCAGGATCAGCATTTTTAGGATCTACATGCACATCTGTATCAAAGCTTTTGAGTAGATTTTCGTCCACTCCAGATTTTTCTATTTTCAGTTTTTCAACATAATTGGCAATAGTAGATTTTATTCCCTCTAGGGTTGTTACACCCAACTGATCATCGGAGTAATACTCTATATTGAGGGTGCGCAAAGCGCCCAAGCTATCTACATTTTGTTTGGGGATATAGATAATTCCATCCAAATCTTCTGTACCCAAGTTGTCTCTAAGCTCTTCTACTTTAGCATTGGGCATGTACTTATAAGTCAACGAATTGTTATCTCTAAGTGTTTTGCCAGTGTTCAGCTCTAGTATATTACCCTCATCTAAAACTGCCAAACGGCGAGACTCCTGTCCTGAAGACATTAGAAAGATAAGCACTACCCAAAAAATAAGCATCCCAATAGGTGCTAATATAGTAGTGAGTATAAATGCTTTTTTCTTGACCCTAGTGAGGTACTCTCTGCGTATAATTAATCCTAATTTATTCATCTGATTTTCCTCCGACTACTTTTATGAAAATTTCATTTAGGGTGGGCAAAATTTCGTTGAAGGACTGGATTTGCACACCATTCTCCAACAAATACTTCAATACACTATTCGAATCTTGGTTCGCATTCAGCTGAATAACCAACTTCTCTTTTTTGTTGCTGATCAGATTAACATGCTCGTTGAAACCTACAGGCAATTCTCCTGCATAACTGATCTGAAAAAGATTCTCCTTGAACTCATCCTTAACTCCTTTTACAGAGCCATTCAACACATTTTTACCATTATTGATTAAGACCATATCTTCACAAATCTGCTCTACCTGTTCCATACGGTGTGTAGAAAACAGTATAGTTGTTCCCTTTTTGTGCAAATTGTCAATTTCATCCCGAATTAGATTGGTATTGACAGGATCTAAACCAGAGAAAGGTTCATCTAGGATTAATAGCTTAGGTTGGTGTATAACGGTTGTGATAAACTGGATTTTTTGTTGCATCCCTTTAGAGAGCTCCTCTACCTTTTTGTTTACCCAATCTTCTATTCCAAATTTTTCGAGCCAATAGTCCAATTGTACTTTAGCCTCTTTTTTAGAAAGTCCTTTTAGGCGAGCTAGATAGACAATCTCTTCGCCCACCTTCATTTTTTTGTATAAGCCCCTTTCCTCTGGCATATAGCCAATTTGAGAAGGGTGTGTATTGTTGAGTTTTTCACCTCTAAACAAAACTGTACCGCTATCTGCACGTGTTATGGTAGTAATGATCCGAATCAGCGAGGTTTTTCCTGCGCCATTGGGTCCTAATAATCCAAAAATTCTACCTTCTGGGATATTAAAACTTACATCATTAACCGCCACGTGGTTTTGGTACGCTTTCCTTACATTTTGTAGTTCTAAAACGTTCACGTAGTCTATAAATATTTGGTTAGGTAATTAGTACAGAAATAAAAGTCTTATTTTTATACAATTGTTCTAAAAATAGTTTTTTTTTGACGAATAGCCACTTTTTCTAGATATAACTTATTTAAAATGCCTCTATTAGACGACCACCAGACTAGTACACCTACATCTCCACCCAAACGGTGGGGGTATTATGCTTCTTGGTACTTGTTTTGGGTATTGTTATTAGGCTTCACCTATACATTTGCTAAGGACAATGGATTTGCTACTGCCTTGTTTTTATTGACTGTAGTATTTGTACCTAAAATCACGTTCAACACTAGCCCCTTAACTATGCCTTTAGCTAGTAGGTTGGGTGTTTTCCTCTATTCATTTTATATTGGTGGGTTTCTAATTAGTACTTGGGCATTTAGAATAATTAATCTAAATATCCAAGGCGATATAATCTTTTGGGATTGGTGGCAAATTTCTCTACTTCATTGTTTTTGTTTAGCAATTGGGCTATTGCCTATGTTTATTCATATTGTCTTAATGAAACACAGGATCTTAATTAGAAAACAACGATATAGGAATACTTAATGATGATTTTGGGGTATGAGGAAATACTAAGCCGATATCAAAGAGTCATTTAGTTGTGCCAAAACAATGGTCAAAACTTGCTTATTAATGACATTTAACAATTTGCTTAAACAAGCTCTAATTCAATAACTTAACCATCAACTATTGACATTACAACATTAAAAACTATTCCCTTTGGGAGGGATTAACTTTTGTACCAGGGCAATGTCTCCAAATGTTGAAAGTTGAATATTCTAATATTTAATAAAAACAGGAAAATTAACCCTTTTTGATACTAAAATTTCGCTTTTTCGCCTGCAAAATAAAAATCCAACCATGCTCTAAAGCATCCCTGCTCCACCCTGTGCCGTCCTGAAATAGGTTGACAAAAAAAAGCAAGAATAAATGTCAGCAAAAAGAGGAAAAGCGAACAGCAAAAAGTTTAAACTAGGGAAACGGCGAACATTTAGTGAGCCATTAAAACAGAAAATAGTAAAAGATAT
>JAAEPD010000135.1 GCA_024222455.1 Aureispira sp. | reverse complement strand
ATATCTTTTACTATTTTCTGTTTTAATGGCTCACTAAATGTTCGCCGTTTCCCTAGTTTAAACTTTTTGCTGTTCGCTTTTCCTCTTTTTGCTGACATTTATTCTTGCTTTTTTTTGTCAACCTATTTCAGGACGGCACAGTCTTATAACATTTACTTAACAACATTTTCTACCCAAAAAGGATAAAAAATAGCAATACATAATTCTGCATAATGTGCTATAATATCCTCTAAATCATTGTCACTCAATCCTATCTCTACATATTTAACCCAATTATCAGATATAATAAAAAACTGTTCAAAAGCCATATCATACTGTCTATCACTCACCTCTGTACTCAAAATCCCCTGATGCTTATACACAATAATCATTTGTTCAAACAACATCTTCCTAGCCTCATAAATACCTTTGAAGGCAGATCCAACCTGAGGATAATGCCTATATAATGCCGCTTCGATATAAAAAAACTTATACTTATACATAATCCGAAACAAAGCACTAATTCCCTCTATCGCTCGTTTATGATTATAATCACCTTCTAATAAAGGCATCTGAGCCACAATCACTACATTCATTTCGGCCAACATTTGCTCAAATAGCCTCAGTACTAAAACCTCTTTTGTTTTGTAATAATACCTTAAGTTACCGTCACTAATTTCCATTTGACTGGCAATTTGTCGGAGTGATGTGCTCATTGCACCATGAGTATTAAACAAGCCTAAAGCATCTTCTAATATTTGATCTTCTCTTCCCATTACTTCTGTAAGCATAAAATTATATTCATTTTCTCTTTAGCGCAGTTGCGCTAATCCTATTTTTATTCTATATTGCTGCAATAATAGCGCATTTGCGCTAAAAAGCTAAATTTAACCATTGAAGTTATTTCAAAATGCAAGAAAATTTCCACAAAAGTAACAGTCTTTCCGATGAAAGCCTAAAGCAGTTAATGCAAAAAAATGATAGTCCTGCTATCTTCCGGTTTATACTTATGTACAGTTTATTTCTTGTTTTTGGAGCATGGGTAGTTGTTAGTTGGAGTAATGGTATTTTATGGCAAATAATTGCATCCCTAGTTCTCTTTGGGACTATAAATTGTAGCCTTTTTGCTTGCCAGCATGAGACTGTACACTCTACAGCATTCAAGTCTAGACGCTTAAATAAAATTGCTGCTTTTTTGTGTGGGATTGGGCATATATACCCACCTACTATATTCAAAGGGCTTCACTACACCCACCATCGCCATACACATATACCAGGTTTAGATCCAGAAATTTCTTTTGCAGGGAAACCAATGCCCTCTGTTATTAGCAACTTACCCTCCTATCTAGCTTGGCTTTCTGGCTTTCCACTATTGTTGTTCAAAATCCTGATGGTTATTATGGGTTGCATAGGAATGCCTGAATCTATTCGCAAATGGATTTATCCTTTTCTGCGCTCTAGTACTCGTAGAGCAGTAGTTTTTGAAGCTTGGGTAATTATGTTGACCTATATAAGTTTATTGCTTTTAGCAATTTATGTCAATTCAGGCTTTTGGGGGATTTTCATAGGCCAAATAGTTGGTCATTGCTTATTGGCTAGTTATTTAGTTCCAGAACACAATGGACTACCACATGAGGGAGATATTCTAGAAAAAACAAGAAGTATTAATACCAATATATTAGTAAAACTCTTGATGTGGAACATGCCTTATCATGCAGAGCATCATGCTTATCCTGCTGTTCCTTTTCATGCATTACCTAACTTGCATAAAGCTATGCAAGCAGACTTAATACATACCGAAACAAGCCATGCAAATATGCACTTTAAGGTATTCAAGCATACTTTTACAAAATCGGAATTTGGAAAGAAAAGTTAGTCTGTATATCTAATGTCCCAATAAAATAGAAGCATCAGCACAAACAATAGATTCATCTAAGACATGATGCTCTTGCCAAGCATATTGAAAACAGGGTACAAAGGAGATATCATCCAATACAAAATCATTCCCACCTTGTACTGTATTCTGATTGACAATAGAAAGAGTTAATTGTTGCACATCCTCTGCTGTCCAATAAGCGGTAAACTGTTTCCAGCTGTCCTCATAATAAGAAGCGACTTTAAACGGTTCATCCAATAATTGATCATTGATAGAGAATTGCAAAATAGCAGGTCGGTTGGCAGAAGAAACAGTAGTAGCCCACGCTGATACTGCATAAACAATTCCTACATAAATGCCTTCCACAGGTTGTTCCCAAACTACTTTACCACTAACTTCAGCACCATTCACCACCATCATTTTTCCTTGTTGGGTTGTATGGTCTCCAATATTAATAAAATGAGGGTGCACAATAGATGGGTTGGTCCCCACAGCGTAATACCCTTCTAGCCAAAGATCTACTGGATTATGCTCATAACCTGTCAAAAAAGCTTGATTTCCTTGTTCAAAATCACCATTCACTACCAAGTTTTCATTTCCAGGCCAAAATCCTTCTGGGCATTGAGCCAATAGTTGAGTATTCCAACAGAAAAAACTGATACAGACAACAGCAATAAATAGTCTCATAATTGTTACCCTTTTAATTCTATTAAATTGATATCCAACTTATAAGATTCCTATCCTATTCTTTTTGGTGTAATCTTGAGTATTATATTTTTATATCCAACTTTTGTATTGCTCGCCAAGCTCTACCCTCCATCCCTATATTTGTCCCATTTTTGAGAATGATTTCTAGATAAGCTCCTCTTAAACTTTGTTTTTCTTGAGCAACGTCTACAGCAGACCAAGGTATAAACAGAGGCGGGCGCCCTGTAACCTGCAAAAACTTCATAGGTTTTATCAGAAAGCCCTTTCTGTTGAGTGCAACAGTTACGCTACGTCCATAACGAGATCTACCTATAGTGACTACGGCCCACTTCAAGATAGTATCTTCTGAATTGAGGTCTAGAGTAGTTGCAAAATCTGGCGCTAACTTTCGCCAAGCACTAAATCGATAGCATATCAAAAGGCCAATAGATTGGATAGTGATGAGTACAACAATTACTATAGCTATATAAATGACAGTATACATATTTAAATAGTTATTTCTACCAGTTCAAAATATTCAGCTAAGACAGTGGTAATATTTTCTATTGTCGAAAACACCTCAAAATAGCCTCCATCTACTGCCTGAATCTCTATAATGGCTTTGGGATGTTGTATACATGGTGGCCTACCTTCTGAATAAGGAATTTGACTGCTTTCAAATTCAAAATAGGCTTCTTGAGGAAGAAATGCTAAAAAAGCCCCCCAATTTAAGCTAACTAAACTTGTAGCTTCTTCTTTTAGTTGAGCATGAGGTAGCCAAAGTATTGTTTTAGGATTTTCATAAAAAGGAGTTACAAGACTTCCCTTCTTGTCCAATTGAGTAGCCTCTACATCAGCCACCACCCAAACATAGTTTTTGAGATAAGGTTCTAATACCATTAAAAGCGTATTCAGTTCTGTATTAGAATTGATTTGGTCATAGTCTATCCTGTAGCCTTTCATGATATACAAGATAGCATTTTTCTTAAAATATATTTAGTCTTGCACATAGAGTTCTTTGGTCAAACATTTGTGCCCTACTGATACGATTGGATACCCTTTTTTGTGAGCTATTCTAAATCGAAAAGGTTTATTGTGTTGAACCTCACTAGGGCCAGTTTTATCAGCCTTGCGTATTAGGGTATAACGAATATTCCCACCTACATAAAGTCCTCTTTCATCAATTTTTGCTTTTATGAACTGAGCAAATTGCACATGGCCTGTATAAAAACCTGCTGCAGCTGGTGTTCGACTAGCTTTTAGCCGTTGTACCAATCTACCATCAAATGGTTTATTGATACCTATAGATAAACTAAACGTATCTCTCACCCCCTCCACAAAAACGCCATAAGGCACAGCTTCTAACATCCATCCTCTAGGTATATTAATATCCAAAACTAAAGCATAAACATCGTTCTTTATATATTTAACAGATTCCTGAATTCGCAATTTTGCTTGCGAAAAGCCCATATTCACATTCAACAGCAAAAAACCTAAGCAACAGAAAATCAATTGTTTCATAACATCTTTATTTAAGTAACAAGTACTAATTTATAAGATGTTATTATAATGGAGATTGGTGTATTGGTTACAGTCTGAGTTACTGCACAGGAATATCTTTTGTCAAACAATTATGCCCTACGGTTATTCTAGGCAACCCTATATCTTTAGCCAATCTAAGCCTAAAAAACTTTGCATCCTTTAACATATCTAAATGTGGCCCTGCAGCACTTGGTCTACTCATACCATATTTAAGCATACCTCCTATATATAAGGCATTTTCCTCTAAATCTCTTTTAACTCTTATCAGTTGTACAAAAGTTACTTTCTTGGCATAACCACAAGATTTATAACCAGCATCAGGAGCATAACTAGCTTTTAGGCGACCCAGCAATTCTAAACCACTAGACTTATCTAAAGTAATAGAGAATGTAAAAGTGTCTAACTCTCCTTTGTGGATGAGATCGTAAGGCACAGCTCCCATCATCCAACCTTGAGGTATATCAATATCAAATATTAATGCATAAACATTGGGTCTTACCTCTTTGGCATTTGCCTCTAATGTAATTTTGGCCTGTGCTGAAAGCTGAAAAGCTCCTATGATCAGGAAACCTATGCTCAACAATAACTTATTCATGATACAGCAACTTTATATTAGTTTTGAGAATAATGTACAACAACTAATTGCTGAGAAACTTATAGGTTATCACTTGTTTAGGTCATAGTTCTCCAAATTCCTGTCTGAATAGCCTGCTCTCCTATTTTAACAGCTCTATACATTCCCTCTGAATTGAATACAAAGGAGACTTTTCCTGTAGTATCTACAGCTATCAAGCCTCCAGAACCGCCCAAACTCTGCAAATCTTCATAAATTGCTCGCTGACAAGCTTCCTCCAATGATAATTGGCATAACTCCATCAAACAAGAAACTCTATGTGCTAAGACTGTTCGCATAAAATATTCGCCATGCCCTGTACAAGAAACAGCACAGGTATTGTTGTTGGCATAAGTTCCTGCTCCTATTATTGGGCTGTCCCCCACACGCCCTTGTTGCTTGTTGGTCATGCCTCCAGTAGAAGTAGCTGCTGCCAAGTTGCCATACTGATCTATGGCTACAGCGCCCACTGTTCCTGATTTATCTTCATCCACTCTATCGCTATGGTCCAGCTGAGCAGTTTTACTTCCTGCTACTCGCTTCCATTGGTCAAAACGATGTTGATTAAAAAAGTAATTTGGATCAATTTCTTTTATACCATGCTCTTTGGCAAAGGCAATAGCTCCTGCTCCTACAAAAAACATATGTTGAGATTTCTCCATCACAATTTTGGCTAGTTCTATAGGGTTTGAGATGGTGCTTATTCCGGCCACAGCACCAGTATTCAAAGACTTTCCACACATGATTGAGGCATCCATTTCATGAATTCCCTTAGCTGTAAAAACAGAACCCTTACCAGCATTAAATAACTCTATATCCTCCATACAATGCACTGCCTCAGTTACAGCATCTATAGCTGTTCCTCCTTTTTTGAGTATTTTGGCTCCTTCAACTATAGTATTGTGCAATGCTTTGCGATAAGCCTTTTCTTTTTCGGGAGTCAATTTAGATCTAAGAATTGTTCCTGCTCCTCCGTGTATTGCAATAGTATTCTGGGTTTTCATTGATTTTTTGTTTTAGATGTAGATCATTAGGATACTTAATATCTTAATTAATTTTCAATTTGTTCTAATCTTCTTAACTTTGCAGTTATTAATAATCCTTTTTTAATTTAAACATCTTCATGGGACATTTTTTCATAGGTTTAATAGCTCTTGCTAGTTTAGGATGGTTAGGCTCTTTTATACTGCCTTGGTGGGGAATTGCATTAATAGCTGCAATCATTGGATTTGCATTACAGATGCATGGAGTATTGAGCTTCCTTTGTGGAATTTTGGCTACAGGAGGGCTTTATTTTGTTCATCTGAACATGATAAATACTGCCAATGAAGGGCTTTTGGTTTCTAAAATTGCTGTAATTTTTAATATTGGATCACCAAGTCTATTATTTTGGATCAGTCTCTTGATCGGTGCTTTATTAGGAGGATTGGGCATGTTGACTGGAAAATATGGAAGAGATGCTATTCTAGGTCCTAAAGAAACGGGTAGACGTAGATACAGAACAAGTGGCCGATAGCAGCACTCTAAAACAATTCATTTAGTACTGTTTGTCGATAAGTATAGCCAATAGGAATTTGTGTTTTGTCTATTTCCAACTGGTTCCCATACAAATTATTCACCTTATTTTTGTTGACAATATAAGACTTGTGTACTCTTAGAAAAGAGGTGCTTGGCAACTCCCGTTCAAAGTATTTGAGAGCACCATGAACTACTAGTTTTTGCTCCTTTGTATAAAAGGTAACATATTCTTTTAGACCTTGTATATATAATATGTCATTATAACGCATTCTGTATAATCGCTGATTGGCTTTTATCACGATATAATCCTTCTTCAGAGTGGCATCGGTAGCAACAGGAACGACAACACCTTCTTGTTGCCTCAATTGAAACAATTCAACAGCTTTATTTACTCCTTTCAAAAACCGATTGAAGCTAATTGGTTTGAGCATATAATCTACCACATCCAACTCATAACCTTCCAATGCATATTCTTGGTAAGCAGTAGTAAAGATAACCAATGGTTGCTGAGGAATACTTTTCAGGAGATCTGTCCCCATCAATTCTGGCATTTGTATATCCAACAACAGAAGGTCGATAGTTTCTTTCTGCAAAAGATCTAAAGCCTCCAAAGGATTTTTGCACATGGCTACCAATTCTAGTTGAGGCATGCGTTCTACATAGTTTTGTAAAAGCAATCGAGCAGGCTGCTCATCGTCTACTATTAGAGTTTTAATTTTCATTTAGATCAATTTTTAAAATTACACTAAATATATCTTCTTCTGGTGAGATAGTCAACTCATGACTATCAGGGTACATCAACTCTAAGCGTTTGCGAACATTGGATAAACCAATTCCTTTAGTATTATCTTTTTGTTTGGCTATCGCAGCTATGCTATTTTTGCATTTAAACACCAAAGTATTATCCTCTTTAACCAACTCAATTTTAATCCAGCCATTTTGCTCAATATTCCCATGTTTGAAGCTATTCTCAACAAAAGCGACTAAGATCATTGGCAATATATAAACTCCACCAATATTACCTTTTATATCAAACTCTATCTCGCCTAACTCATCATCTTTGAGTCGCTGCAAATCTATGTAATTCTGTAAGTACTCCACCTCGCGTTTCAAGGCAATTCTATCCGTATCGCAATCATACAAAGCGTAACGTAAAAGCCCAGAAAGTTTATGAATAGATTCGGCTACTTGTTCAGGTTTCAAGACAGCTGTAGAGTAAATATTATTTAAAGCATTAAACAAAAAATGAGGATTAATTTGCATACGCATCATGCGCATTTCTGCATTGAGTTTTTCATTTTCTAAGACCAAAATTTTGCTTTCCTTTCGCCTTACTTGTTGTGTATTAAATGCAATCAAACTCGATAAATAAATAATTGTCCCCGTTCCATGAAACCAAATTCCTACTATTCGTCCAATTTGATTAGGAATCCTATGGTTAGCCAACTTTGGCCACTGTCCTACTACCTCCCAATATCCATTTTGGAACATCCAAGTAGAAAAGCTCCTACTCACTAAATACCATAAAATCAAAACACCCAAACTAATTATAGTATATAAAAAATACCTCTTTTTCACAAACAACTTGGGCATCAGGCCATAGTAGTTGATATAAAATAAACACCCATGCCCAATCAACACAAACACTATCAACTCTATTACCATTCTCCATGACTCAAATTCATCATGAATGATAGTAATCCAAAAAAGACTGTAAACAATCCAAATTAGTATCTGTTTGTACATTGATTTCATAACTCTAATGAACACAAAAATTTATAAGCAAACAAATAGATTATACCTCTAAGTCTTATTTTTCAACCAAAGCCTGTTTTTGTTCAACGTACCTTACTATTTGTTAATATTGAACGTTTATCAATATTCATTGACAAAAGCCCTCCCTTAGTTGAATAAATTTGTTCTAACCATTTGCTATAAACATCTTTGTAATAGTAAATAAGCCTTTATATCTATTTTTTATAAAACCATAAAGTTAATGAGTACACGTATTTTAGGCGTTTTATTTTTCATCTTGGGAGCAGGACAGCTCTTTGCACAAGATAAGGTAACCTTGAGTGGTTATATCAAAGACTCTTTATCAGGCGAAGATCTGATTGGAGCTAATATTTATTTTGGAGAAATTGGCGAAGGAGCAACTACCAATATCTATGGGTTCTACTCTATCAAAGTCCCCGCTGGCAAACATACTATTCAAGTCAGCTATATTGGATACAATACTAAAGCTTTTGAGATAGAAATAACAGAAAGCACTAGCCTTGACTTCAAGCTAACAGATGTATCCACTGCCATAACACAAGTCACTGTTAAAGCGAATAAAGATGAGGATGCCACTTTTACCAATGCAGGAGTGGGTACCATCAAGATTAATGTCAAAAACTTGGAAAAACTACCTGTTTTTATGGGAGAAAAGGATATTCTCAAGAGTATTCAACTTCTACCAGGTATTAGCGCTACAAGCGAAGGGAGTACAGGTTTGACTGTACGTGGAGGAACTCCTGACCAAAACTTAATCCTTTTGGATGAGGCTCCAGTTTATAATCCATCTCACTTTTTGGGTTTCTTCTCAGTATTTAACTCTGATGCACTCAAAGATTTAACCGTTTATAAGGGTGGTATTCCTGCACAGTATGGCGGAAGAGCTTCTTCTGTATTGGATATTTATATGAAAAATGGTAACAATCAACGTTTCTCTGTATCTGGAGGATTGGGCCTCATCTCTAGTCGATTGACAGTAGAAGGACCTATTGTAAAAGATAAGGGCTCTTTTATTGTTTCAGGTAGAACTACTTACCTAGATTTATTGATGCGCTTAGTCCAGCCTGAACAATTTGGAGATTTGCGACTTGGTTTTTGGGATGTGAATGTGAAAGCTAACTACGCATTTGGCAAAAAAGATCGCTTGTATCTATCTGGATATATTGGCAGAGATGATTTTAAGCTGGCTGATGCATTTGGGCTTTCTTATGGCAACTATACTGCTACCTTGCGTTGGAATCATGTATTTAATGAACAACTATTTTCTAATACTTCTTTCTTTTTTAGTAAGTATGACTATGGTTATACCTTTGGTAGTTCGGGTAGTAGTATTGATATAGGTTCGGGTATTATGGACTTTTCGCTCAAACAAGATTACAGTTGGTATGTCCATCCCAAAAATACTGTTCGTTTTGGATTCAATAGTATCTATCACATCTTTGAACCTGGTGAATTAAAATCTGAGAATGAGTCTTTCAATGGTTTAGTGATAGACAAACGTCATAGTGTAGAAAGTGCTGTTTACATCAGTAATGAACAAAAAATGACTAAAAAACTAAGTGTAAATTATGGTTTACGCCTAAGCATGTTTAATGCGATTGGACCTGGTGATATTTATGCTTTTAATGACGATAATGATATTATAGACACCACTACTTATAAGGCAGGAGAGCATATCAAAACTTATTTTGGGATAGAACCTCGTTTAGCTTTAACTTATCAAGCTGCACCTAGTACTGCTTTACAGTTAGGCTATCATCGTATTCATCAATACATACACCTTCTGACCAATAGTACATCTCTAGCTCCTAACGATATGTGGATGCCAAGTTCTACTATTATCAAACCACAAATAGCAGATCAAGTTAGTTTAGGTCTTCAACAATCGTTTTTGGATAAAAAAATCAATATTACTCTAGAAGGGTATTACAAAAACATCCTTAATCAGATTGACTATGAAGATGGTGCAGATATTTTGCTAAATGATAAGGTGGAAAGTCAAGTAGTACAAGGTACTGGTTATTCTTTTGGTGGAGAGTTGTTAGTTACTACCAAGTTTGGAGGTTTCAATGGTTGGGTGAGTTATACACTGGCTCAAACTCGCTACAAGATTGATGGTATTAATAAAAATAGATACTACTCTGCTAAACAAGATCGTACTCATGATATTGCAGTGGTAGGTACTTATGACTTTAATCCTCGTTGGACAGTAGCGGCTTCTTGGATTTACCAAACAGGTAATGCAGTGACTTTCCCTAGTGGTAAATATGAAATAGAAGGACAAAAAGTGAGTTACTATACAGAGCGTAATGGTTATCGGATGCCTGCTAGTCACCGCTTAGATTTATCGGTTACTTTCCGAAATAAACCAGAAAAGAAATTCCGTTCTAGCTTTACTCTAGCTTTATACAATGTTTATAACCGAAAAAACCCTTATACTATATCGTTTAGAGATAGTGAGACTAATCCTGGAACTACAGAGGCTGTACAGTTGAGTTTGTTTGGGATAGTGCCTGCGTTTACTTGGAATTTTGAATTTTAATATAAACTAGTAGTTAGAATCGCTTCGCTGTAAGTATTTAGTAGTAAGACTTACTCTGATCAGATAAAATAGGATCATTTTTACTAGACTACTCCTAAACCTATTCAAGAAGCATATTCCTATATACCATTACAATAATATAATTATGAAAATCTATAATATAATTTTTCTTTTCAGTGCTTTTCTATTGGTGCTTAGCTGTGAAAAGGTCATAGAGATTGATCTCAATGAGGCCAATGCAAAACCTGTAATAGAAGCTAATATAGAGGCTAATAACTATTGTCAAGCAAAATTGACTTGGACGAGTAATTTCTACGACAACTCTAAATCTCCTGCTATCGAAAATGCAATATTAACACTCACAGATAATAAAGGGAATAGTGAGGTATTGCAGCACGATGGTGAAGGTTTTTATACTGGGTCTGCTCTAAAAGGTAGAGCAGAAAGGACCTATACACTAACTGCTCAGATAGAAGGAGAAACCTATACCGCTAGTTCTTATATGCCGCCTGTAGTACCTTTAGATAGTATTAGTTTTGTGCCTTTAGAAGGTGGTTTTGGTCCACCACCAAAACCAGGTGATCCTAAGCAGTATCTTACTTTTGCCCATCTGACTGACCCTGTAGAAACAGTAAACTATTATCGTCTTAACTATTTTAATCGTTTACCAGAACCTTCTGCTGGTTTTAATACATTAGATGATGGGTTGACTAATGGAAATCCAATGCAAGTTTTCACTCGCTTTCCTGGTTTTGATGAAGGTGATACTATCCGAATGGAATTATTGTCTATAGACGAAGGAGTACATACTTACTTTGAATCGTTGGATGAGGCCTTAAGTTCTGGAGGTATTAGTTCTGCTACACCATTCAACCCTATTTCTAATTTTGAGGGAGATGTCTTAGGCTATTTTGGAGCGTGGAGTAAAAGCAGTATGACACTTATTTTACCAAAATAGATTTTAAATCTGTACCTTTGCTGCTGTTATACTAAAAAGTAGTTTTAATTATTTTGGACTAATAACGAAGGTTATTGGTCCAAAATGCGTCTAACACATAATCAAAGGAAAGTTCAGATTTAAAACACAGTCTAATTCATTAAGAGTATGTCTAAATTTATACAAAAACTATTTACACTTAGTCTTTTACTTATAATAAGTGTTGGTATCAGTTATGCCCAACACCATCCTACAAAAGGAGAAGGCAACGGAAAAAAAGGAGGAAAAGGCGAACGTTGGAAACATATGCCTAAGATCGGAAAGGTGATTGGTACCGTGATCGACTCTATCAGTAATAAGCCTCTAGAATTTGCAACTATCTCTGTCTCTCGAATGAAAGATTCGAGTATGGTTGGTGGGGCAATCACCAATCCTAAAGGGAAATTTGAGATCACTGAACTGCCTGTTGGTCGTTTGATTGTAAAGGTAAGCTATATGGGCTACAAATCTCGTGTTGTAGGTCGTATCATGGTTCGTCCTGACAATCCATTACATGATTTAGGTAAGGTAATCTTGGCTCCTACTCAAGCTGTATTAGAGACTGCTGAGGTCACTGCCGAAAAACAAATATTCCAACTAGGTCTAGACAAAAAAATATTCAACGTAGATAAAACTGAACTTGGCCAAAGCGAAAATGCTACTGAAGTACTTCGCAATGTACCTACTGTAGATGTGGATATGGATGGAAATGTAAAAATCAGAGGAAGTGCTGTACAAGTTTACATCAATGGAAAACCTACAGGCCTAACTGGTGAAAGCCAAGCCGAGATCATGGATCAGTTGCCTGCTAATACGATCAAAAGTGTAGAATTGATCACTAATCCATCTGCTAAATATGATCCAGAAGGTGAATCAGGGATTATCAATGTTGTACTCAAAAAGAATGTACTGGAGGGTTTTACGGGTAGTGTAAATGGCTCGGTAGGAACTATGTTCAATAAGTTTGATGCAGGATTGGCGCTCAACTATCGCAATAATAAGATCAATGTATTTTCTAATTTTAGTTATAAATATAATGATCGTTGGGGTAAGGATTTCATGTACCGTAAAAATATGCTTATAGATACCACTATTATCGATCAAGAGTCCAATAGTAATCGTATTCGTAATGGTTTTTTTGGTCGAATAGGGATGGATTGGTATTTAGATGATTATAATACCTTGACAGCAGCAGCACGTGTACAACCTCGTGGAGGTGGGAAAACTAACACTACAGAATACAAATATCTTAATAGCTTAGAAACGCTAATGAGTAGTGAAAAACGCTATACTGATGGCAATCAAAAGGGTTTGAACATGACCTACAACCTAATTTATGCCCACACATTCAAGAAAAAAGAGAAAAAGACGGATAGCCAAAACAATGAACGTCTAAAAGGTGGTCACAAGGGTCGTTGGCATGGACACCATGGACATGGTGGTGGCAAAAACGGTGGTTTTGGTTCTATGGGGAATACTCAAGAGTTAGTGGTTGACATGCAATACACCAATTCTGATCGTACACATCTAGAGGAGTTTTATCAGGAATTGTTTGACAATACAGGCAACTTGATTGATGCTCGCTTGGATTCTCAGTTTACCAATACAGGTACTAACCAACATAATGGAACTCTAAAAATAGACTACACTCATCCAATAACGCCTAATCATAAATTAGAAACAGGTTACAAAGGTACTTTGCGTAGTATCCGTAAAGGAATAGCGTCAGAGAGTTTAGATTCATTAGGTCAAATGACTTCTGATTTAGATATTAACAATGACTTTCAGTTTGGAGAGCAGATTCATGCAGTATATGGTACTTTTGCACAGAAGATCAATAAGTTTAGTTATAAGTTGGGGATTCGTTTAGAATATACTCTATCCAATTCGAAGTTGTTTACAACTAATTCAACCTTTACCAATAACTATTTTAGTTACTTCCCTAGTGTGCATCTTTCTTATGAGCTGCCTAAAAATCAACAATTACAATTAGGTTTTTCTCGTAGAATTCGCAGACCATCTATTTGGGCCTTGAATCCATTTGCACAGTATAGCGATCCTCTTAATCTTCGTGTAGGAAATCCATTCTTAATGCCTCAATACAGCAATGGTACAGAGTTGACTTATGCCAACTATTTCAAGATGAATACCATCATGATAAGTGCATTTTATCGCTATAATACAGACCTAATGGAACGTGTAAAAACTGTAGATGAAGAAGGTGTGGCTACCTCTAGCTATGCTAACTTCAACAATAGTCATGTTTATGGAGGAGAATTGGTATTGCGTTTCCAACCTTATAAGTGGTGGAATTTTGGTGGCAGTGTATCTGTTTATCAACAGTTTCAAGATGGAACAAATATCGATAAAGATTTCAAAGTTAATGCTGTAACAGGTAATGCAAGTATCAATAGCAACTTCCAATTCAAATTTGGAATGCGTATTTACTTAATGGGACATTTCTCTTTGCCTAGTAGACTTGCTCAAGGTAGATCTAATGGCTATTTTTGGACATCTGTTTCTATTAGCCAACGTTTGCTCAAAAACAAGATGAATATTACCTTGAGTGTACAGAATCCTATACCTGGTCGCTATGTGTATGAGACCTCAGCAACTAATTTTATACAGAACGGGATACACATGTGGGAAAGCCCTATTGCTTATCTAAAACTCTCTTACCGTTTTGGGAAAGTAAATGTACGTGACAATAGAAAAAGTCGTGCTAGTCGCCTAAAAGGTGGTGGTGGAGATGGTGAAGAAGGTGGAATGGGTAGATAACCTATTAAAATTTAAATGTTACAGAAAAGCATCTGAAATTCATTTTAGGATTTCGGGTGCTTTTCTTTTTTAATCCACCTGCCAAACACCTTGCAAGCTTGCTATATATCGCCCATTTTGGTATTCGCCCATAGCAATGACTACACAATATTTCTGTTGATTGAGGTTATCCAATTTTATAGTATAATAAGTATCTAAGCCATGTAGGTCTTGTATAGAGTAGCTTGTTTTTTTTAATCTAAAATACTCTATTAGTTGTTGTGCTAAGACTTGATCTTTCTCCCATAAAGAACTTACCCTATTATTTGCTATATCCTGAAAGCAAAGATTTAGGAACCTTCCTCCTTCTACTTCAAAACTATGCTCAAAACTCTCTAAATTAGGGGATTCCTTAGGGCTGTGGTCATAGAGCAGGTACTCCCAAGGTTTAGAGATTATGAAGCACTCCTTAATAAAGTTCATTTATAGCATTGATTTAATTCATATAAATTATTGATATTGCTCATCTATAGAGTCCTCTCAGTCTTATAATATTGCAGATAGAAAATATTCTTACACCAAAAATATTATAAGATGTCGATCAAACACATTTTTAATCTAGTTTTATTTGCTATGCTTTTGGGGTTCAGTAGTTGTGATCCTGATCCAGGACCAACACCGAATCCCAATCCTGGCACAGGTAGCAATGTTGTAGAAGTCACCAAAAATATTGATAACCCAACAACTTGGAGTAAAGATTCTATATATTTAATCAAGAAATATGATTTTTATGTCAATAATACCTTGACAATAGAGGCAGGTACTATTATCAAGTTTCACCCTACAGATGGGCCTTATATGGTTTTGGGCGGGTCTGGAACTGTAGTAGCTGTAGGTGCTCCTACTGCACCAATTATCTTCACCTCATTTAAAGATGATGCTAATGGTGGTGACACTAATGGAGATGGTAGTGGCACAACCCCTGCACGAAAGGACTGGGGCGACATCAATACCAATGGACTGAATGGTTCTCGATTTGAATATTGCAAGTTTTATTATGGAGGGAATAGTTCTTATTCAGGTACACTAACTATAGAATCAGGTTCTAAAGCTACTGTAAAGTATTGTACATTTGCTCACAATGATGGTAGCAATGGCAAAGGTTGGTATGGTGTTTTGAATGCTTCTGATGCTTCAGCAAATACTATCATTCAAGACAATATATTCTATGATAATATTCGCCCCTTATCTATTAGTACAGCTTTTGACATAGACCAATCTAATGTATTTCACAACCCTGATGATCCGACAGAAATCAATCAATACAATGGTATTATGGTTAACTCTATCAATGAGATAACTGCAGCTATCAAATGGGATGAGACAGAAGTACCTTTTGTGATTGATGATAATGATTTTTGGATAAATAGTGGTGGTTCTTTGACCTTAGCCAATAATGTGGTAATTAAATTTCGCCCATCAAGCACCTTATTACTAGATATAGGTTCATCTGCTTTGGTTAACCATAGCAACGCAATATTTACTTCTTACAAAGATGATTCTAGATTAGGTGATACCAATGGAGATGGAAGTGCTACTAGTCCTGGAAGTGGAGATTGGGAAGGGATTTATGATAATACTGTTCCCGTTGGTGATCCAGGTTATTTCACGTGGTCTAATATCTATTATGACAATCATTAAAAATAATAGAAAACTACAGTAAAAACACAACCATTTTTAAATACAAATCCCTTAGGCAGTATTGCATAAGGGATTTTTTTATATTCTTGAGAGTCTAATGATTATTCTAATTCTTTATAAAACTCCTTATAGGCCTTGCCTAAATACTCTGTAATATCTCCGGCCATAAGAGCTTCTTGTCCATGGTACTCAGAGGCTAAATCACCAGCTAAGCCATGCAAGTAAACACCTAAGATACAAGCTTCGAAAGGTGTATAATCTTGTGATAAAAGACCTGTAAGAATTCCTGTAAGTACATCGCCACTACCAGCTGTCCCCATTCCAGGATTTCCGGTAGAATTGAAATAACAGCTTCCATCAGGTGTTGCAATACAACTATTAGCGCCTTTTAGGATAACATAAACACCTAGTTCCTTAGCTTTTTGGCGCTGCAATTCATTACGTTCAAAATTATCATACGTTTTGCCAAAAAGGCGTTCGAACTCCTTTGGATGTGGAGTTAGGATACTGTTTTTAGGAATATACTCTAACCAATCTGGACTTTGTCCTAAAATATTGAGTGCATCTGCATCTAATACTGTAGGACGATCTATATGTTTGAGCATATAACATAAGGCATTCCGTGTACGATTTTTAGTACTCAATCCACAACCTATTCCGATAGTCGTATATCTATGTAGATCATAAACTCTTGTAAAGATATATTCGTCTTCATCCAAACTTACCATCGCCTCTGGTACTGCTGTTTGCAATACCTCATAGCCACAAGTAGGTGCATGGATGGTTACTAAACCTGCCCCTGCTCTCAAACAAGCTTTAGTTGCTAATATAGCGGCCCCCATCTTACCATAACTTCCTGCTACCAATAAGGCATGCCCAAACACCCCTTTGTGTGCAAATTTCTCACGTTTCTTGTGTAAATGGTACACATCACTGAAAAGGGTATAATTGTAAGGACTCTCTATTTCTTCTATAAATTTGGCATCTAAACCTATCGAAGCATATTCAAACTCTCCTACACAATGGAAGTTTTCAGGAAAAAAGAACGCTAATTTAGGCAACTCAAAGCAAAATGTATAGTTGGCATTCAGCGTAACTCCTGTAGTACAAGTATCCGCAAATACCCCAGTAGGCAGATCAACTGCCACCATAGTATTGTTACAATCGTTCAAAAAATTAACAATATTGATCAATTCTCCTTCTAAAGGACGTGTTAGGCCTGTTCCTAATATGGCATCTATCAAAATTTCATTCTCATCAAATAATGGCAAATCTTCGCTTGATTGCACATATTTGACAGGTAGTCCTTCTATGTCCTCCAAACGTTTTAGGTTGGTATCAAAATCTGGTGTAGAATCTTCAGATATATTAATAATCCATGCAGCTACATCATAGCCCAGGTCATTGAGCAACCGAGTAATGGCTAGACCATCTCCCCCATTGTTACCCTTACCACAAATAATACTGACTAAAGCATTTTCCTCTTTAGGAAATTTTTGGATAAACCAATCTACAAATGTTTGACTGGCTCTTTCCATCAAGTCAATGGATTCTATTGGCTCGTTTGCTATGGTGTAGGCATCTGCTTGTCTTGTTTGTGTAGCAGAGAGTATCTTCATAATTTGTATTCGTTAATTTTGAATTAATAGTTCACTATTCTTTGAATTTTCTGCTAAAATTTAAAAAGCATCATTTCTTAGTTTTTCGTGACCAAAAACTTATGAAAATTTAGCGAACTATAGTTTAATCTATTCTATTCTTATTCTATATAAAGCTCCTTACCAAAAGAGTAAAAGTATTTATCTTTCATTTGTAATATAGCATCAGTTACATCGCTCCACAACACAAAACTAATAGCATAGAGTGTGTCTCCTATTATGATATATTGCACAAATACAGTCACATCATCTGCTTCTACTATAGCCTTGAGTCCTTCGTATATTTCTAAAAAATAAAAAGGTTGTTGTAGGACTAATTCTGCAGGATTATCTTCCTTAGAAATACCTTCTATCAAGTCATGTACAATAGCTTTATAGTAAGCATTTCGACGCTCCCTATTTTCTGCAAAGGATTCTTCTTCTGATAAACTAGTTATATTAGTAACAAAGGAGTACTTCTTTTTTTTGAGCTTGTAGTTAATCTGCTTTTTTTGCTTCTTCTCTTTTTTTCGAGGTTCTTGGGGGAAGGCTATATAATATCCTTTTCCTAGGTCTATTTTTTCCCAATCTTCAGGGATTTCACCTTGTTTTAGTTCTAAGGAATCAATAAATTCTTCTTCCAACTCTTTTTCATCCTCTTCTGCTATTATTTTTTCTTCGCTTAGAGGTTCTGGAGTTGATTGACATCCAATAAAAAATAGGCCTATCCCCAAAAGAACTATCTTCCAATATTCTTTCATTTAATATCACGATTTAGGCTTAAATATACAAAGAAGTTGCTTAATAATTAGCTAATAATTCCAAAGCTTCTACATTTTCAAATAAAAGGCTTTGCACAACTCTATATACTCTTGTGTATAATCATGATAAGTATTTCCTGGATTTCTACAAACAAGCTCATTCACTATGGGTTCGGCTGTTTTTGTATTTCTAAATTCTATCAATAAACGATTAGCCTCTTTGCCTTCTCTAGGAATTACTTTTGTCAGTTTATGCAGGTATAAATTATATTTAGGAGCTTCTTCTAATACTTTTTCTCCTTCTACTATTGGTAATATCAGGCAAAAAACGCCTTGTCCAGGAATTAAGAGTTTTTGTGCTATGGCCAATAATTTTGTATGTGTAAGAGTGTTGGTAGAACGAGCCGTTTGACGTTGTTTGCCTTCTGCTAAGGTACTGTTCCGACCAAAAAATGGAGGGTTAGATACAATGAGGCTATACTGCTGAGCATCCAAAGCATAGTCTTGGATAGGTTTATGGGCTATAGTGACCCGATTAGCCCAAGGAGATTGAGCAACATTGATACAAGCTTCTTCATAAGCTAAATCATCGATCTCTACAGCATGAATATAGGCATTGATATTGCGTTGCGCTAACATAAGTGCTAACAATGCAGTACCAGTGCCTATATCGAGTATGGAAGTGGCGGTTTTGGCATTAGCCCAAGCTCCTAACAAGACACCATCCATTCCCACTTTCATGGCAGACTGATCTTGCTGTATGCTAAATTGCTTAAACCTAAATATCCCCACTATTTTATCTATTAATCTACCTTAGAAATCTAAATCGAGATCATCCAAATCGTCTAAATCTAAGTCGAAATCGTCGTCGTTATCGTCGTCGTCATCATCGTCATCATCGTCATCATCATCGTCGTCGTCGTCGTCGTCATCGTCGTCATCGTCTAAATCTAAGTCTAGGTCATCATCATCACCTAAATCGAGATCTAAATCATCATCATCGTCTAAACCTAAGTCTAGGTCATCATCATCATCTCCAAAGTCTAAACTATCTAAGTCTAGATCATCATCATCGTCTAAATCAAAATCTAAGTCTAGATCGTCATCATCTAAACCTAAGTCTAAATCGAGATCTAAGTCATCATCATCATCTAACCCTAAGTCTAGGTCATCATCTAAATCAAAATCGAGATCGAGATCTAAATCATCATCTAGATCTAAGTCTAAATCGAGATCATCGTCTCCAAAATCGAGATCTAAATCATCTCCTAAGTCTAGATCATCTAAATCTAAGTCATCCAAATCAAGATCATCTGCGTCTACTGCCCCTCCAGCTCCAGCTACTGGGGAGATTTCAACTTCATGCTTTTTGAAAACACCTATCTTAAGTTTAGTACCTTCAAACCACATGGCTACAGGGTCGCCCAAACTGAATCCTCTAGATTCCATTCGGCGATCATTGATTTCAAACATTTGGTTTTCGGCATCCCCCAAACAACGCATAATCGTTACTTTTAACTCTGGGTTCGCTTTTGGGTGGATTACATCCCCTACATTCATAATGTTGATTTATTTTGAATACAAGTAGCAAAACTACTTATACTATAGTATTGTTAAGTTAATAATTGGTATAGTGGTTAATTGTGTATTTCTACCAGTCATCATCATCATCGTCATCTCCACCACCGCCACCACCGCCGCCTAATGGTGTTCCATCAACGGTCATTAAAGTAGCTGCCTTAAAGGTTTCTTTCATGGTCTTGATCTTGTCTTCCGCAATAATGTGTTGCCATTCGCAAACAACATCACCTTCCTCAAAGCCTTTGAGGGCTGCAGCTTTTTCTCTAGAGCCATCTCCACTTAGTACATAAATGATGACCATTTCTGGGCCTCCTGATTTAAGAAGGACAACGTCTCCGGCTTGTGCCATGTTCTCTGTGATTTTACTTGGGTTAGTAAATTATAATGTAAACTGTTCAAAAGTTTATTTAAACAGCTTTAATTAGATTTTTGAAGATAAAACTATAACTTCTTTCTAAATATAACAGATAAAGCGATAACCTCAAAAAATATAGTCCGAAGTTGTTCTATTTTCTTAGAATAGTTTTCTTAGCGATACTTATTCAACTCATCTCGTACTACTCGAATATGCTCATTGAGATCTTGTAGTTTCATTTCTTCATCGTAGAGCTCCAGTGTTAACTCATTTCTAGTCTTGAGCAGTTTCCTGTAAGATTTATTGAGTAAGGTATTATCAATATTGATTTTCTGACGCATATCAGAGGTTGCCGATTTAGTGATATCATCAATCTTAATCTTGAACTGGCCTCCTTTCTCAATTAAGGCTTGATGATTGGCATCATAACTTGCTTTGATATCATCAATTTCCTGTTGAGTTACATCCTCTAAAGCCTGTAGTTCTTTAGTAATTTGGATAACCTCTTCTGGTGAGAACCCTAAATCTAAATTGAAATTTCCTAAACTGCCAATTTTTTGCTGAGGTGTCTTTCCTGGAATTACTTTGTAAGGTACTTTATCCAACAGTTCCTGCAGTTTCAACCTACACTCTCGCACTTTTTGTGCCTCTTCTTTCATAAGGCTTTGTGCCAACTGATCTTGCTCAGCTATACCTAAACGCTCTTGTGTAATTTGTGTTTGTATATCTTTGTTGGTAGTATTAATCGCTTGATTATTTTTGCGATTAAACTCTTGTTCTTTCTTTTGTTTTACCTGTTTTAGAATGTCTAATTCTGCTTTTATCTCTTGTAATCGTTGTTTGAGCTTAACACGTTTAGAAAATAGAGAATATTGTCGGTCTTCTAGTGATCGTTGTTTTTGAGCCGTGGTCAACGCAAAGGTGCTTGACAAAACACTCCCCAAATTAGATGCACGTTGTGATGACAAACGTATAATTCCTGTCACAAAAGGTATCAAGAGCAAGAAAGGCAATACTGGTAGTAAATAAATAGGTATAGAGATCAGGTATTCTAATAAAAACTTCAAGGCATGTGTCACTTCGTAACCCTGCGTAAAAGTTCCTACCACAAGTATAAAGACTGTAATAACAGCCAATACAATCCCTATAAATTTAGCTACAACCCATGTTGCAGACCCAGCTTTTTTGTAGGTATCTTTTATCTGTTTCCAAAAACTACTTGGCATCATAGGTCCACCTCCCCCATCCTTATCTATAACTGCTAGTTGACGTTTAGGTGGTGTTAAATTTAGATCTACTAATGCTTGACTAAGAGCCATATCATACCAATTCTTATGCTCTAGACCAGTTACTTTCAGTGCCTTTGAGGGCAATGGTCTATCGACCAAGAGTAGTGGGTTGTTTAGGAAAGCTGTCCCCCATTCCTCTGCTGTTGTACGTTGGTGAATATCTTCATAGCCCAAATCCAACGTCTTCATAAAACATTGACGTAAAGTATCGTCTAGCGTTTTAAATTTCTTGTGAGGAGGAGGAATAACCAAAAATTTAGATTTAGGTGTCTTGGTATGTACAAAAAGCCCCTCTTTTATCTTATCGCCCAAAGAGGTAAGCACATCATAAGGAGCAGCAGAACTCGCAGCGAAAGGATGAACTCCCATCAATAATCTATAATAAATAACAGCTAAACTAAAACGATCCCAAGTATCTTCAATAAGGACTTTACCTGGTTTCACACCATTATAATATTCGGCAGGTGTATATTCTGGAGTTACTACAGTAGCGGGAAATAGTGTCTCTCCATTTTCTATAACTTCTATAGAATCTGTATCTACAATAGAGACAACCCCATTGCTTCTAATTAGTATATTATCTGGCTTCAGATCTACTAATACATATCTACCTGTAGCATGAATCTGATGTATTGCTGCAGCTAAGTTATAACAAACCTTCATTCGCAAACGCATAGCCTCATCATGACCAAAACGCAAACGATTCCATTCTCCTCCTAAGGATTTAGGAAGCTTAGGAGAGCACAGGATTTCGAGTTTTTCGCCATGAGCTCTGGGCATTATAAAACCTATAAACTCTCCTTTTTCGTCATAAAGCGCTTTTTCGACCCAGATAATAGGTTGGTGCTCTGGAGAATATTCAAAAGAGGGAGGATTGGCAATAAGGTATTTTATCTTTTTTTCCTTCTCTTTATCTCGCTTATTTGCATGAAAAATCTTAGCTACATAGGTCATTAACCTTGCAGGCTCCAAGATCTCATGTAATCCACCTTCTCCACCACTTGCAAATGGCTTATCTTCTACTAATATGGCTTCGTTGGTATCCTGTATATAGTATTGTATGGGCATTTAGTTCGTCTACTGATTTAGGTAATAATCTAGTTATCTGTCTTTAGGAGTATCTTCTGTATCCGTAGTTGCAGCTTTAGGTGCTTCTTGAGGGGTATCTTTTTTGGGTTCAGGAGTAGTCTTAGGCATTTCCTTTTCCTCTTTTGGTTCAGGTTTGTGCTCTTCGGTATCTTCTGTAATAACTCCTAAGATCATAGTTTTATCATCGATCTCGTGCTTAAACTGCTTATGACCTGCGGTCAAGAATCCTTCCCAAAGCTTATTGATTTCCTCTTGCGTTTTCCCCTCTTTTTTCAATTGGCGAAGGCCATGCACATTAGGTTCAAAAAACTTAGGATAAGGTTGATTAGGATCATAGTATTTTTGAGTTTCCTCATCTTTTACATTAATGACAAAAGATCCTTTTTCGCAACCATCGCTCATCAAAGCAAAGCCTCTAATTTTTGTTTTTAGGGTATCTGTAAGTACAAATTGATCTACTCCATCAGTTGTCCAAATAGCAGAAGTAATAAATACTGTTTCGTTGGCTTCGTCTCCTCTAAATGGAGTAATCAAAGCTTTCCACTCTCCTACTTTATCAGAATAAGCCGCTCGACCATCTCCAATATGTACAGACAAGGCTCCAAAAGGAGAATATATTGTAACCAATACAGTACAAGCTAAATCTGAAAATTTATGCTCTTTGACTTCAGAAAACTTTAGTAAGCGTTGCATTACTATTTGCAATGCTCTAAGTGCTTCCGTTCTCCACTCCTTATCACTAGGAAAGTTTTCTTCAGACCATTTAGTTCTTTCTAAGACTTCCTCAAAACAGTGTAAGGCATTTCGAACAACAAAGTCAGATCCAATATGAGATAGTCTGGCAGAACCAGCACCATCAGCAACTACTGCTATCGCCCAATTATCATCGATTCTTTTGTGTGCACAACTATCTTGGCAAGGTATGTTGAATTGAATGTGACCATTCCCGATGGCAGATGCATAAGCAACCACCCAATCCGTTGTTTTTTTATCAGACATGAATATTATAAATTATAATAGTCTAAAATATTAGCAGCAAACTTGCTGTTGTAGCAAATCTGCTGCTGATAATACATTATTTATTAATTGTTTACTTAAAACTTGATTTGAGCCCAATCACTTACTGGAGGTAGTTCGATACTCTCACCTTCTTTAGATTTGGTAATAATTCCAATACTATTACTCAACCACTTGAAGAATTCTCCAAATTTGTAACCATTCAATGGCATAGGAGGTGCACTAGATGGGCAAATTCTTTTTAAGATTTGCTCATTATATCCTTTTACGCCAAGTGCCCAGAAAGTAAATTTCTTACTATCCAAACCTTCACTAAGTTCTCTACTCAAGCCCTCTACATCTTGATCGCGATCAGGTTCTCCATCTGTAATTAAAACTATGATTGGTCTATAATAAGGCTGTCCAGTTTCTTTGTACCACTGCTTACGCTCTTCTGTTTTGCGCATAGCCTCACGCACAGCATCCACCAAACGAGTTGTTCCTCCTACTCCTAAAGTAGGCATATCGAAATTGTCAATCAATGAAGGCTCTTGCATAGATTTTATCTGACTTCCAAAAGTAACTACACTAACCTCTAAACGATTAGCAGCAATTAGGTCTTCTTCTATTGCAGCATAAAACTCTTGTAAGCCTCTATTCAACTCACGGATAGGCTCGCCTCCCATTGATCCTGAGGTATCTAAAACTAATGTACACAAGCATTTTTGCTCATAATTATCGGGAGTTTCTCCATGAAAATAACTCATACAGGTTTATATTTTATACGTTTTTAAATTGCTTAACTATCTATATTAATAGTAAAACTACCAATTTAGTTCCACTACTTACCTATTTTTTATAAATATACAATATTCGATTAAATATTGAAAATAAACATTTCTCTATAAAAGTTTATTCTAAAAAAAATTCAAAACACCCTTATCAATAGCTATAGAGCATTATTTCATTGTTTTAATCTAACTTTAATAATCCATTTTCATTTAATGGAAAAGCATAGAGTTGTCTAGGCACTTCTTGAAGTACAATATATGCATATTTAGAATCTAAGGCCACACTTTCTATTTTCATACTAGACAACGCTTTACTATAAATATCCTCAGGTTCTTCATTAGGAAGATTGTAGAATACTAGCTTACTT
Organism: Aureispira sp.; assembly: GCA_024222455.1. GTDB lineage: Bacteria > Bacteroidota > Bacteroidia > Chitinophagales > Saprospiraceae > JAAEPD01. The sequence goes on along the minus strand of JAAEPD010000135.1, from coordinate 9,716 downwards.
TTGTCAGGTGAATAAATCATAGAATTTCCATGGATGTGATAATTTTTACTACTTTTATCAGTTAAGTTCTTTCTTAGAATAGTCTTGTTCTTATTCCAATCATAAATACACAGATTTACATCATCCCAAGATCCGTATTCATACTCATTATACACATCATTAAAAACTAAATAATTCCCTTTTAGTTGAACAACCTGATTTGCACCGACTTCATAAGATCCCATTCCATAAGAAGAGTTAATTGCAGTAGTTGCAATCAACGAATTATTGGTATCTGATTGATGTGTTTGGATAGTGTACATATATTCAGAGCGGTCTATTTTTGACTCTTTTATAGAAAAAAGTAAGGTATCTTTTTTAATAAAGGATCTCATTGTCCGAGCAGGATAAAATTTTTGGGTCATTGTATCTAAAAGTACCCTACCCAATGCATTCACTCTATTCAACTTCTCATTAAAAAAATAACTCATGTCTTCCACATTATAGTTATTGGGATTGGTTAGGATATCAAAATCATCTTTGGGGTCTACTTTTTTATAATAATTGGGATCTATCTTATCATGATTACGATATTTGTAAGATAAAAATGTATTGCCTGCATTCATATCTAACAGTTCCACATATTCTATATACTCTAGAGTCTTATCTTTCCCTAAATAGTCAGATTCAGAAGTGCATACAAAGCCTTCATTTATCCAAATATTAGAGTGTTCCCCAATATCTTTAGGGTTGTCATGTCTCCACTTCTCCTCACCAGTCAAAGGATCTAATCGAACAACTCTATTCCAAAGTCCTGCAATCCAAACACAAACAATATCAGGAGCAGATACCACAACCCTATTTTGAAAATTTTTATCGAGAAAAATATACCGCCACAACTCTTTCCCTGTATTTTGATCAATGGCCAAGAGTCCCTTCCTATTTCTTAATAGTAACACCCCCTCCAACTCTGTATAAAAAGCATTGGGTTGATCATCCCACTCTAGGGTATAAATCCAAGCAGCTGTTTGAGTTAAGTTTTTAACTGCTATATTATTTTTTATAATAGGCACCAAAAAATACATCCCACCCAACAGTAACAAAATCAATAGAGTAGTTATTTTTATATATCCTTTAGTCTTCATCGAGAGGTTCTTTTAAAATGGGATTGCCTATATTATATAGTCTATATTACAAAAAAAGAGGAACCAATGGTTCCTCTTTTTAGTATTATTTATTCTAATATTATACTTAATAAATACTAGAAATTCTTCTTATACTCAGTACTACCAAAGCGTAAAATTGCTTCGCTTTCGAGCTTGCTCATTATCTCACTAAAGTTGTCTGCAATAGACTCTCCTGTGATGGTAATAGTAGCTAACTCAATACGTCCAAGCTCGATAGGTAAACGCCCTGAGAATGGTCCTACACTAGCTTCTAACACTAAGTCTAAGGCAACATTCAACCCTGCATTTGCATGGTAATCGAAGGTTAAACCATTGTCAGCTAATTGCACAGAGTCACCATCATAAGTAATGCCCATTCCTATACCTGCTCCTATATCAAAAGGAACATTGATACTAGGCTCTAAAGCAGCTGAAGCACTAGCCAACTCTCCAGCTAATGGAACTTCTAAAGATGCTTCTAGACCAAGTCCGATCATACCTGATAAACGACCACTGGCATTCAACTCTCCTCTTACATTCCAAACATCGCTATCTGGCTCACCAGATCCAGTTATATTGGCACTTAGTGTTACACCAGCACTCAAACCAGCATAAGCTATAGCATGCACTTGAGGTGGAACACCCGGAATCGGAATATCAATCTCAGGAGTGCGAATAGATTTATCAAAAGTATATGACCCACCAATTCCAAATGAATTATTGGCTAAATCCATATGTCCGTTTAGACCCATGAAATCAAAATCGACACGAGCAAATGATAAAGACCAGTCACCAATACTAAAGCCATCTTCGTTGTTATAAACCACATCTGTAGCTACTACATCTACACCTTTTAGTGCTTGCAAGGCCATATGACTAAACTCCCCAATACGAGGAATAAAGGCAGCTGCTTCGCTAGGATCAAAATTATCGCTAAAGCCTAAGATAACTTGTCCTAGATGGAAACCATCTTGATTAATTTCTGCTCCATTCTGAATTCTTAGATCAAATACACTAGTATCTAAACTCAAAGAATCCAAAGAACCCGAAAATTCACCATTGGTCAAGTTGTACCCTAAAGTACCATCACCTGATCCTGATATATTAAGATTAGACGCTGAGAAATCGACCCCAATACCAATATTAGCTTGAAGTGTACCTCCTTGTTTTTCTAAACTACCCGATTCTAAACGAGCGTTAAGTCCAGGTACTATTTCTAAACTCTGGTTTACATTAACTGTAATACTTTCAAAGTCAACATCTCCATCTTTTACAGAAAAGCCTTCTACTGTAGTTTCTACTCCACTATCTCCCAATGCTGGCAAATTGATGGAAGCAGTATCTACACGTAATTCATCTTCTTGATAGTTGAAACTAATACCAGAGCCTGTCATTGTCACACCAGGATAAGTTAATCCGAATGATCCATTTGCGATCTCTACATTAGCCCCAGTTTGGCTATCATAACTAATAGTTACATTTCCACCAGCTTCTGCATTTGGCACATTTAAGCCCAACTCACCAGTAACTGAAACGCCCCAATCATCATTAGCTAAACGAACAGAACCTCCAAGATTGGTAACAGAAACTGCACCTCCTGCTAAGCTAAGATCTGCATCTGTTTCTATAGTTCCGCGTCCTGATATATTTCCACCAGACACTCTCAAACCTTCTACGATTGCGCTAATATTTACATTTCCAACTTGCGGAAAGTCTGCTTCAATACGACTAGCTTCAAATTTGTTTCTACTCAACTCCAAACCAGTAGCATCAGCTTGCAAACCATCACCAGCAGGTCCTAGATTTTTGAGGTTGAATGAAGCACTATCTATAGATACTTTATTATCAGCATAAGCAGCTTCGCTTACCTCAAAATCAAATAGATTGGTAGATAGATTGAACTGATTGAGGGTGAATGAACTTTCACCTCCTGTACGTTCATAAGTTACAGAAGCTCCACCTTCTAAGCCTGCCATAGTCAGGTCAGCAGTACCACTTGCATTGATATCGAAGTCTTGACCATTTTTGGTCAACGACCCACTCAAGCCAGAGACACTCAAAGCGCCAGGCATCAGTTCAAACGGTCCAGGTGCATTGATGCCTATAGAGGTAAAATCAAAACCTTGAGCTCCAAATGTAACTCCTGTCATTGTTGCATTGACTCCTTCACCTTCACCACCTGTCAAATCAGGTAGTTCTAGATTAGCTTCATCTATATTAACAACCGAAGTATCTGTTCCCATAGAAACCCCTGTAGCAGATAGCACTACACCACCTATTGAAGTTTCGATAGCTCCATCTTCCAATGTTACAGATGGTGATTGACCACCTTCTGCATTAGTATAACTTACTGTTAAATCTCCACTAGCTGTAGTATTTGCTACATTGTTGATGCGCAAACTACCCGATGCTGCAACAGACCAAGTCGAGCCACCTTCTAGGTTAACCTCTCCTCTAAATCGTCTGACAGATAAAGCACCTCCAGCCAATGACACATCACCTTCTGTGGTTAAGTTACCTTCTCCTAATGTGATTCCGCCTTCACCTACATTCAGATCTTCTAATCCTAAAGTAGCATTGACAGTACCAATAGGTGGCAATCCAATACTTGCAGAATCTACAGTCAGTCCTTGTGCATTAAACTTAATACCCTCAGCAGTACCATTTATATCGCTTAAAGGTCCAATGTTTTTAGCTGTAAAGGTAGATGCTGTGATATCTAATTGTTGAGAATTCGTATCAAACGTACTACTATCTGCAGTGAATTCAAATAAGTTAGAACTCAAATTGAATCCATCTACACTTAAGCTTGTTTCTCCACCAGAGTTATAATCAAAAGTTACGTTAGTAGCTCCACCACTAAGAGGACCAGTAAGAGATAAACCTCCAGAAAGGTTCACTCCATAATTGCCACCTTCAGCAGTTAATCCACCTGTAAATCCTGTAATATCAAATCCAGGGAATAAACTAATATTTCCACTTGCAGCTACTTGTACACCACCAATATTGAAGCCCTCTGGCCCAATAGACATGTCTGTAACAGTAGTCGTCAGGTCAACAGCAGTATCACCTGCACTCAACTGAGGCAAATCAACATCTACATTGCCTACTCTAAGTGTATTGTCGCTAGTACTATAAGTCAGGTCTGTAGCTTCTATCTTGACATCTCCAGGTAGATTAGCAGTTACTTTGCTACCTTCTGCTAGGCTAAATACGGCCTCTCCAGATTGGCTATAATCAATCACAGCATTCAAGTCAGCTTCTACACCACCGGCAGAAATACCAACTCCTGCTTGTACATTAATACCCCAAGCATTATTATCAGCAGTAATCGTAGATTGCAGTTCTGACAATGTCAGTGCACCACCACCAAAAGACAAGTCGCCTTCTTGTTTGATCTCTCCACTCCCTAAGGAAATAGCTCCAGCACTCACTGCCAAGTTGCTCATGCTTGCTTTGAGATTGAGATCTCCTACTTGAGGTAAATCCACATCAAAACTACCAACAGTCAATCCTTCCGAATTGAGTACTATATTTTCTACGGCTCCTGATACAGGTGTTTCGCCTGGAAAAGCAGGGCCTAAATTTTTAACATTAAAATTAGCTGCATTAATACTAAAGGCATTATCTGCATACTGACTATCACTAGCTGTTAGGCTAAATACATTGCTACTCACATTGAAACCTTGCATCTCAAAGCTGCTCTCTCCATTTTGGAAAGAATAAGTCACATTGCTTGCACCACCTTCTAGGCCACTAGTACCCATATCGATACTGCTAGAAGTCATATTCATGCCATAAGTACCACCTTCGTTAGTCACTGTACCTGACAAATCGTTGATCGATAAGCCTTGAAATAAGACCAATGGTCCTTGAGCTGTCAAGCCAATACTATCAAAATTGAAACCATCTGGCCCCAAAGACAGGTTGCTTGCTGAAGCTTGTATTTCAGGAATAGACTCTCCTTGTATTTCAGGAAGTGTGATATCCGTATTTCCAATATTTAGTGTATTGTCAGAAGTAGAATAAGATAAGCCAGTAGCTGTAATTCCTACACCACCCAAGTCAGCAGACAAACTACCATCTGCATCGAAAGTAACGGAAGGTTCCCCACCTGCATTATAATCTACAGTCACCGTACCAGAAGCAGTTATGCCATCTGCAGCTACCCCCAATTCGGCTAAAGCATAAACAGACCAACCTTCACTAGTTACACCTATTTCGCTTTGCAAACCAGAAATAGATAAGGCTCCATTACCAAAGGTAATACCATCTGCACTTGTGATCTGTCCAGTACCACCCGTGATACCAGCACTTCCAATCACTATATTCTGAGCATTGGCCTCCAATTGAAGATCTCCTATAGGAGGTAAAGCAGTTTCGATAGAAGCAATTTTCAGTCCTTCTGTATCCCAAGTAATCCCGCTACCAGTAGCTTGTATAGCCTCTGAAGCTGGTCCAACGTTTTTCACACTAATAGTCACACCATCCAAGGCTACACTATTGGCATCAAACGTAACATTGCCATTGACTTGCAAGTCTGCAAAAGGCGTTTGAATGTTAGGATTGCCTGTTATTTCGCCTCTAAAATTGCTAGTATCGTTGTACCAAACGCTAATAGTAGCAGCACCATTCACATCTCCAGAACTGAAGTCTAAAGCTCCGTTTTCTAAAGCAAAGGTGTAGTTATTAGCATCCTCTTTTGTGATTGCTACACTTTGTACATTCATTACAAAACCTGGGAAGAGTTCTAAGCCAGCTCCTGCATTGGTCAAGGCTACTGATTCAAAATCAAAACCTTCAGTTGAACTATACTGTGCATTAGTCACTGTAGCATCTACTGACAAACGATCTCCCAATAATGGAACCGTTGCTTGTCCTGTAGCCATTTTTATTACATCAGAAGTAGTATCATATTCAATACCAGTTCCTGTGATTGCAATACCACTTATGTTACCATTGAGTGTACCATCTTGCAAGGATACATCTGGCGCACCTGCAGTAGAGTTGTAAACAAAATGTCCACCACCTGTTACTGTCAAGTTTTCGTTAGGGCTATAATTAATAGAACCCAATACATCTACTATCCAGTTATCATTATTGACTTCTACACTTCCCTGGAAGTTCTCCACATCAAGTGTATTGTTCAACAACTGAATCTTATCTGCTTGGTCTATACTTCCAGTTCCAGTAATACCAGAAGTTCCCATAGTCATCTCTGCAAAATCTACCGTTAGAATCTCTCCTAAGGTTTCGGGTAAATCTACATTAGCATTGCGCATTGTCAAGCTACCTCCACCACTATCCATAGTAATGGTTTCTACTGTGACACCTCCAGCACTAACACCAGAGATTTCTACAGTTTGTAGCGTTCCATCAGCTCCGATAGTGATCACAGGATTGGCATTGCTCATATCTACAGTATGCCCTAAGACATCTAGTGTCTTGCCACCAGTGGCTTGCACCTGAAAAGTACCATCACCTTGTTTGGTGGCGGTAATATCAGATAAGGTCAAGTAACTGCCAAAAGACAATTGATCGGCCTTAACTGTAAAATTACTAAGGTTGCCATTGCTAATGCTAATATTTTCGGCTCTTGCATTGGTCAAGGACAAACCACCAAAATTACCATTGATGGGCAAGCCACCTTGATAATTCATGCTGTAGCTTTCACCATTGATATCCATGCTTAGATTGCCAGGGGCAATTCGGTTAGAATTGCCGAACAGATTGATATTCCCACCTAGATTTGCGAAATCTTGGCCAGAATTGATCGTCAGTGCACCATAATTGAGGCTAATGGGGGCAAAGTGAAAGCCTCCATCATCATCATTTAGGTTCTGACTCTGCTCTTGGTCATTGTCATTACTGTGTTCAGGCATGATTTTAATTTAATTTTTTTAGATTTATTTTTTTTTGTGTTGGGCCAAATATGAATGAACCTAACTATTTATAGCTCAGTTCACGACTGGGCAAAGTTCCCCCATAGTTGATTTTACAAGATATAAAAAATAATGGAGACTTCAAAGACTAAATGCTATAAGTCTGTAGATATTTTCAATACCCCAATTGATCTAATTTTCAGTCGATTGTGAGCTGTCTTGATTGTAGTACTTTGTGGTTTTTTGGGAGCGTTTTTCAATATGGGAATGGGTGTTTTTTGTTTCTCTTACTGTATATAAAATCCCCCTTTGTCCCCCTTTAGAAGGGGGATTTTTATACCTTATTCACTTCCACAGCATACATTCCCCCTTCTAAAGGGGGCTAGGGGGATTTTACACATATCTATTAATAAAAAAAATGGCCCAACTACTTATCTATTGATATAGATTTCAGTATTTTACACTTCCTCTAAAAACACTCCTATGAAAGATTTGAAGAACACCAAAGGCTTAGAAATTCCTTACGAAAAAGAGTTAAAACTTAAAGCTCGCCAACTGCGTAAGGAAAGTACGCTCTCCGAAGTACTACTCTGGAAAAAACTAAAAGGAAAATCCTTAGGCTATCAATTCAACAGACAAAAACCATTGCTCTACTACATAGTTGATTTTTTCTGTCCTCAGCTCAAATTGGTAATTGAAGTGGACGGCATAAGCCATGACAGCCCCAAAGCGCAACAATATGACGCTAAACGCCAAAAAGCCATAGAAGCTTATGGAGTAGTATTCTTACGAATTGACGACATCGAAGTCAAAAGGAATATAGATGCTGTTGTTTGGGCTATAGAGGCTAAGATTAAGGAATTGGAGGAAGCTTACGGATTAGGGGCAGATAAGATATAGTTGTTTTTTCAACATTAGGAGTTCTGCTTAGGATGGAGAAATCCCCCTTAGTCCCCCTTTAAAAGGGGGATTTTATATACATAATGTTTCTACATACTACATTCCCCCTTACAAAGGGGGCTAGGGGGATTTTCTACGGTTAGAAAGTAAAAAAAGAAATTCCTACCACCACAAAAAAAATCGCACAGAGCAAAGCTCCATGCGACATAAAATTACTTACTATATTTTTCTAATAGTATATACCCTAACGACTTGCCTTATCTAAAGGTGGAAAGCGTAGTTTCATGCCTGGTTTAAGTGCATAAATACTAGGTAGATTATTGATCTTAGCAATCTGCGTCACAAACTCTGGCGAACCATAAATATCCTTACAGATTTTAGACAAGTTATCTCCATACTTGATATCGATAAAGTGCGTTAAATCTGGAGAACTATTGGTTGTAGTTGCACGAGCTGCAGGATCAATCACTGCTTTCAACTTGAGCTTAATCTTAGCTCTAACCGGAATCCCTTTTAAGCTAAACAACTCATAGTCGACCTCTAAAGACTCTAGCACTCCTTTGAATACACCCGAAGTAGCAGCACTACTATCGTTATGCTCACTTGGGATAATCTCTCCCCACATGATCTTGATATAAGGAGGGCCGTGTGTATCGCCTACCCAATCGTAAGTGATTCTTTTGAGCTCTTCTATATAGCCTACAATAGATGGTGGATCAGTAGTAATAAACGATGCTAAACCATCCGAAATAGGTACTATACCAGTAGCATCTGCAATCAACTCCAACTCATCCATAGAGGCTTCTTGATAACCACTAAAGGTTGGTGGCATAGAAGATTCTCCTTGTGCTCCACCGCCTCCATTAGAACCTTGTCCCTGATTTGTTGACGCACTACCTGTTCCTCCCCAAGTAATGCTATATTTCATGCCAAATTTCTGAGGATTCATTTGTGCTTCTAAGGTACCGAGTTCATCACTAAAGTCGATAGCCTTGTAGCCCGTAATACTGAGCATGGTTAAGCCCTTATCACTACCTGGTATTAAGCCCATAATCTATTGTTTTCTTAAAAAAGGTTTATTAAATCAATGATCTTATGAGTATAGGATCATTTAGGGTATTTTATTTTTGATCTGTTCTTAATCTAAAGGATTACTTGGTAACTGGAACTTAGGAGCTGACACATTCCATCCACTTCCATTTCCATAATAAGCTTTAGATTTTCCAGTCTGAGTATCCCAAGCGACTAAATACCAATATGTTTGGCCACTAACAACAGATGTTTCATATTGTATCATATATCTCCCATTCTCATACAAGTTATCATTGTTGCTTGCAGTAGCAGGACTTAGGGAGTTGATAAAAAAGCCTACACTCAAAATAATAGCTGCTAGAGTCAAACCTACTTTCTGAAAAATGTTTGCAAATTTCATATTGTTGTTGTGTTTTATCTTTAGTTTGTTTTCTAAAAAGGTCAAAAGAGTACTAGAAAAACAAACTAAATTGTTATTAAATACTAAAAAAAATGTTCTCAATTTTGAGGAGTTGCAAATAGATTGCCATTTTTTTAGGGCTTGATCTGTATTTTTGCAACTTTGTACTATATATATAGTAGTTCCTGTATTTTTTAAGCAAGTTGTCATAGTAGTTATTCCGCAAAATTCACTTTCCATTTATATATCCCTACTGTTTTAATCCCCCTTAGTCCCCCTTTATAAGGGGGATTTCTATACCTTGGTTCCTTCTACAGCATACATTCCCCCTTTTAAAGAGGGCTAGGGGGATTCCCT
>JAAEPD010000134.1 GCA_024222455.1 Aureispira sp. | reverse complement strand
GAGAATCACAACGATTCTAAGCAAAGTGATAACTCGAATAATATTTCTTTAGAATAGTCAGGGGACTTATAGTCCTAATTTTTAACCTACCAGACTTCAGCTGGTAGTATTTCAGTCCTTTTTGAGTTCATAGCTTTTGGATTGAATTACTCTTTCATTTACAGTAGTTGTGCTGCTGGAGCTAGAGGTTGCTAACCCAGTATTTGGGAGTCTTACGTTCTTGTCTTAATTTTTTCCAAGGATTACGTTCGTTATCTTGTATAAAGGCAACCTCATTGACAGTTTTAGGAATATATATAGTATAAGATATGTATTCTTTGACTGTTGAATTTCCTAAATCTATAGATTCTTGATCTTGAGGAGTACTTAATACAAGTTGCTTATTATTGGCCTCTATTGTTAATTGATAACGCTCCGAATTTGCTAGGAAATTCATTAATTCATCATTTTTGACAGATAGGCGTACTTGCGTTTTTACAAATAACTCTGTTCCTTTAGTATATTCTACTTTGACATCAGTAGTTGGGCTATTTTTTATAGTTAGTTGACTCATCTCTGCAACTTTGATGTCTTGCTTTAATATTTTATGAGATTGTGCATATTGAGCAGTAGTACAACACAAAACAAGAAAAAGAGTAGTTATAGAGTATAATGTTTTCATCAGACTATTTTTGGAAGTTGTACTAAAGTTTTTTAAAATTAAAAACTTTAGTATCAAATCATATTGATAGTCCAAATTTCGGAAGAAATATAAAGGGAAGCAATTGGATTATTTAGGTAATAGCTTTATAGTGTCTGATATAGTATCTTTTTTGTTGGCTTGAGTTGTGTAGTTCGTTAGTTATGAGGTGCTTGTGTGTGGTTTTGGTGCCAGCTCATAATATCTAGGATTTCCTCCTTTTTTTATACTCAGAATAGTACCAATCCAATCCCCAAGGTTTGACTTCTATGAGTTCTAATTTTTTGCGGAGACGATTGCCCGTAATAATAAAATCTCGTTGAGGATATTTCCAAATAGCAGGAGAGGAGAGTTGTAGTTGCAGTAAGTTGTTTTGAGTCCACCAAGTACCTTGATAGATAGGGCCCCAGCTTGCCTTAGTTATATCATATCGTTGATAACTGAAAGTACTATCTTTTTGCAGAATTATTCGGTCATGTCGAGCTCTGGAGGGAGTTGGCCTAAATTCATAAGTACCCCAAGCAGCCCCCGCTTCCATAGCTTCTAAAGTATAATTGGCCTTATCCAGATAATCCACATAATATTTATCGTCCAAGTCGCCCCAATAATAATTGGCGTGCCAAGCTTCCTCTCCACTTCTATCATAAATAACATGTAATCCATAGCGTAGGCCATAGCGATTATACTCTGTATCGCTTTTCATACTACCATCCTTATAATATTGTTGGGTATAACGGCTGCGACCATAGTTATAATAAGTCAAAGCCAACTTATTACTATCATTATCATAATAAACTTCGTAGTACCCTTTTGCTAAACCTGAAGGCATTATTAGACAAATACTATCTGTGGTAATTGTGGTTTTGAACACAAAGGTATTGCCTTGCCAATGATCAATTTGCTCTAGACGAATATCATTGGCATCTAGTGTGTCTATAGGAAAATAACTAGACTGTGCATCTAAGTAGGAAACTATCCACAAACAAAAGAATAGTAATATATAGGAGTAGCTTTTCATACGAAATTCAACAGGCTACTTTTTATAATGTTTAAAGTTTGAATGCTGAATGTTGAATTGATGTGCCGTCCTGAAATAGGTTGACAAAAAAAAGCAAGAATAAATGTCAGCAAAAAGAGGAAAAGCGAACAGCAAAAAGTTTAAACTAGGGAAACGGCGAACATTTAGTGAGCCATTAAAACAGAAAATAGTAAAAGATAT
>JAAEPD010000133.1 GCA_024222455.1 Aureispira sp. | reverse complement strand
GGTGGAAAAAGAAGGTATACCAATATTAGCAGGATTTATCTATACAACTAATTCTAAGGCAGTTTTATTAGAATGGATTATATCAGATCCTAATTATAGAGATGATGACAGACAGCAAGCCTTAGAGCTCTTAATTAGTGGAGCAGAGAATGTTTGTAAAGCACAAGGGTTTAAATATGTATTTTTTGTAGGCAAACATAACAAGTTAATAAACACTTTTGAAAAATTAGGGTGGAGCGTAGATCGTGAACCATCGTATGAATTAATAAAAACAATAAATTAGAAATTATGGGATATTCAACTTTAATATCTATGGGTGCATCAGTAACAAGTGCAGTTTTAGCTAAGAAACAAGCTGATGATGCACGTAAGCTAGCTAAGACTAAAGAAATAGCTTTATTAGGTCTAGAAGCCAATAGACAAGATGTAATAAATCCTTATGCAAATGTATCAAATCAATATGCTAATTTAGGTGTTGCTACACAAGCTGCTAGATTTCAAGCTGAGGAAGCTGATCAAGCTTTAGCAAATACATTAGACACGTTGAGAGTTACTGGAGCAAGTGCTGGTGGAGCTACGGCATTAGCCATGGCTGCATTAAAAAGCAAGCAAGGTGTTTCAGCTAGTATAGAGCAACAAGAAGCTGCAAATGAAAAACTTAAAGCCCAAGGTGCTCAACAAGTAGAACAAATGATAGCTCAAGGAGAAGGTATGAAATGGACTGCACAAGAAGAAAGAGAAATGCAAAAATTAGATAGAACTCAAGCGCAAATAGATAATGCTAAAGCTCAACAATTTTCTTCTAATGCTGCTTTTATGGGGGCTCTTGGTAATATAGGTAGCGCAGCTATAAGTTATGGAGATCAAAAATCACAAGAAAAAATAGCTGCACTTAATGCTTTATCGGCTTAAAAAACAATAAATTAGATTAATATGGGAACTTATAGAGCGCCAGGACAAGTAATAGATAAAAGTTATCAAGAATTAAATAAGCAAGTTGCTTTTAATATAAATAAATATGATCAATTATTTGCTCAAAGAAAACAAT
>JAAEPD010000132.1 GCA_024222455.1 Aureispira sp. | reverse complement strand
TTGAACATTCATAAAGATTGGTTTGACTGTTTTTAGATTTTTTCTACAAATCAAATTTACAAAACTTTACAAATCAATCTTTTATTCCTTGTTCTAATCCTTAGTTCACGTTTTTTTAGTGCAATTGGACTAGAGGGAATTGTTTGGAAGTAGTATGATTCTATCTAGTCAATAGAAGAAACGTAGGGGGAATTATTAAGGTTGGAGAAAAGGAAAGATTTAGATGAAAGCATAAAAAAAGGACCACTTATTAAGGTGGTCCTAATGTAAATACTAAATGTATTATTTTTATTTTATATCAACGCTCACTTCACCGTTATCGTCACCTTCTGCAGCAAGTACCTCACTAGAGATAGTCAACTGAGTGTTGGCTGGAATTGTATTGGCAGTAATAGTAACTGTTTTAGTTTGCTTACCTTTTTTGCCTTTAGAGTTAAATTTAACTTTGATCTCACCCTCTTCACCTGGAGCAACAGGTTCTTTTGGCCATTCTGGTACAGTACAACCACAACTACCACGTGCGTTAGTAATTGTTAAAGGCTTATCACTAGTGTTAGCAAATTTAAATACGTGCTCTACTTGTTCACCATCTGTAAGTGTTCCAAAGTCAAATGCACTTTCCTCAAAAGAAATTTCAGATGCGTTTTCTGGCGATATTTGAGGTTGCGCAGGCTGAGGTGGTTGAGTAGTAGTATTTGTAGGTTTGATAGCTGCAGTGTTAGGCTGGTTCAAGTTTTGTTGACCAGGAACAGTATTTGGAGCTGTTTGCTGAGCAGCAGCTCTAGCACTTGCCATGTCTGAAGAATTCATCCCACCTGACATTACTTTGTAGGTCAAAAATGACAACCACAAAAACATTACACCAAGTGCACCTACTATAAGGTTAGTTTTGTTTTCCATTTTAAATTTTATTTTTGTTTATAAATTACTGATAATAATAGCCAAAATTAATGTTTTTTCTTAAACTATGAAAGCCCTAGTTTTTTCTCTTAACGAGTTTTTAACAACTTTTTTAATCTAGGACCTCTTCAAAGCTATTTTTTATTAGTTTTGTCAACGCAAAACTTACTACAAATATACAATATATTAAACTATGAAAATAACGATTTGTTTACTCCTTTTGCTATTCACAACAAGCATTTATGCTCAAAAAGACACTGTAAAGATCAAACAAAAGCCAAAAGTCACTTTTGATGGCGCTATGGAAACCTATTATTCCTATGATTTGAATCAGCCAACAGACGGAGACAGACCAAGTTTTATTTATAGTCACAGCAGACATAATGAGTTTAACGTTAATCTTGCTATGGTCAGAGCTAGTGTAGCAAGCAAATGGTATAGAGGCTCTGTAGGTTTTGGAGCAGGTTCTTTTATGCAATACAATATGTCTCATGAGCCAGCTTGGTTACGCTACATCTATGAAGCTCAAGTTGGTATTAGAATAGTCAAAGGTCTGTGGTTAGATGCAGGAATATTTCCATCTCATTTAGGGTTTGAGAGTGCTATAGGATCAGATAACTGGACATTAACTCGTAGTCTAGTGACCGAAAGTGCACCGTATTATTTAGCAGGAGCTAAACTTACTTACACCACACCTAATGATCAATGGAGCTTTGCAGGGATAGTTTGTAATGGTTGGCAAAATATAGCTGAAAATAATGCCCTTAAAGCAGGAGGATTACAAGTAGTTTACAAGCCTACTGATAAAATCACTATTAATTATAGTAATTATATAGGAGATGAGAACCCTGATACTACAGAGGTCTATCTTTTAAGGTTTTTTAATAATCTATATGGAACAATGGAGTTTGGTGAGCATTTTAAGCTTGCTACTGGTGTTGATTTTGGTATAGAGCAGAGCCTTGTTGCTTCTGATAGTGTTTTCAATGGAAATCAAGTTACCGTTACCAAACAATATGCTTGGTTTTCTTGGGTAGCTCCTGTAGTTATAGCTCAATATAGTTTCAATGATAAATGGCAAATAGCGGGAAGAGTAGAATACTTTTTAGACTATAATGCCATGATAATGGAACATGAACGATCTGAAATTTTTGGATATTCACTCAATGTAGACTTTTCGCCTGTCAAATACACTAAGATAAGGCTAGAAGGACGTTTTATGCATAGTATAGTGCCAGTATTTGAATATCCCAACAATCTATTATCCAATCAAAATTTTGCGATTACAGCATCAGCATCAGTACGTTTTTAGTAGAAAACTATTGAGCTAGATTCAACATAATTAGTTTATGGTTTATAGGCCATAAGCTATTCAAAAAAATAATAAGCTATGGACAAACCAATTATTATCGTAGGGGCAGGATTAGCAGGAGCTTTGATGGCTACTTACTTTGCAAAACGAGGCTTGCGTGTAGATATTTATGAGAGTAGAGCAGATATGCGTAAGGAAGAAATGAGTGCAGGTCGCTCCATCAATTTAGCGTTATCAGATAGGGGACTCAAAGCATTAGGAGAAGTGGGAATAGATGGAGAGATTTTGAGAGAGGCTGTACCTATGAAAGGTCGCATGTTGCATTCTAAGAATGGAGAGTTGAAAATGGCGCCATATGGAAAAGATGATTCGGAGTATATCAACTCTATATCAAGAGGTGGGCTGAATATGATTTTGATGACAATAGCTCAACATTCTGAAAAGGTAAATATTTATTTTAATGAGGAATGTATAGATGTAGATTTTGAAGAAGGAGCAGTTACAGTCAAAAACTCCACTACTGGCCTAACCAAAACTGTTTATGGTTCTACTATAATAGGAGCAGATGGCGCTAATTCTATGGTTCGTAGAACTATGCAATCCAAAATGGAGGGCTACAAGGCCAATGTAGATTGGTTAGAGCATGGTTATAAAGAGCTTTCTATCCCCCCAGCAGAAGGAGGTGGCTTTCGCATAGCTAAAAATGTATTGCACATTTGGCCTAGAGGAACTTATATGCTGATAGCCTTACCTAATTTTGATGGATCTTTTACTTGTACATTATTCTTTCCATTAGAGGGCGAAATAAGTTTTGAAGGTTTAGATACTAAAGAAAAGGTGCGTAGCTTTTTTGAAGAGCAGTTTGCCGATGCTGTTCCTCACTTAGTCAACTTAGAAGATGAATTCTTGAATAATCCTGTAGGAAAGTTAGGTACACTCAAGTGTTTTCCTTGGGTACATAGCAGTAAGGCTGCCTTGATTGGTGACGCAGCACATGCTGTAGTTCCTTTTTATGGGCAAGGAATGAATGCTTCTTTTGAGGATTGTTCAGTTTTGGATCAGTGTATAGCCAAACATGGGACAGATTGGGCAGCTGTATATGCCGAATATGAACAGTTGCGCAAAGAGAATGGAGATGCAATTGGCGATCTTGCTGTTGAGAATTTCTATGAGATGCGAGATCATGTAGCCGATCCAATATTTCGTCGCAAGCGAGAGTTGGAGCATAAGTTAGAGAATGCTTATGAAGATTATCACTCTAAATACTCTTTGGTTACCTTTCATCCAGAAATCCCTTATAGCGTAGCTAAAGAGAAAGGCAATAAGCAGGATAAATATTTAATGGATTTGTGCGAAAAATTAGAGGATGTGTCTGGTGTAGATATTGCAGAGTTGTATGAACAACTTCAAAACATATAGAGAGTTATTTCTAAGCTTAGAATAGTGATACTAAAGAGAGATTGCTTCAACAATTGAAGCAATCTCTTTTTAGTATTGATAATGCAATCTGAACCTGTGACTATTAGAGAAGAGGAGGAATAATAAGAAGAAGGAATACAATAAGAGCAATTCCACCTAAAACTAGCCCTACTATAGCCATTGTTTTTCCTCCATCACCTAAGACCAATCCAGCTATTCCTAAACCTATTGCTGCAAGGCTAAATGGTAAGGAAAGCCAAATGCATATAGCAAACAAAATTACTGCTCCTAATAGACCACCACCAGTAGCAGCAAGAAGTCCAATAATAAAGAAAATAAAGGCTAAAACAATTAGAGAAAGGGCAACAATCCCAAATATCATGGATAATTTACTTATTAGAGTACCATTTTGCTGCTTTTTTACATTTTTAATCTTCTTTTTGAGTCGTTTTTGCTTTTTTACATTTTCTGTAGCGTCTAACTTACTAGATAGCTTGTTCATACGTTTATTCAAACGAACCTTTTTCTTAGCAAGACGTTTTTGTTGTACAGTTTCTACTTGTTCTTTATCTCCTCTATTGTCACCTCTAGAATCTTCTAGGGTAGGAATATAGTTGGCAGAAGTTAGTAGTAAACTAAAAACTAGAATACTCATTATTGAGTATAAGTACTTTAATGATTTCATGGAGGTAATTTTTATGTAAATAAATAGTTTTATCTAAGCTACAAAAATGTTATTTAGATTAGAAATCAAAAAAAACTAATTATGGAGTTTTAATCTATTTCTTGTAGAGTATAATTTTTTGATTTTTAGTTAGTAAAGTGTTTTGAAGTTTGGCTTTTAAAAGCTAAAAAGAATACCGCTAATTTATATTAATTCTTAACAAAATTGGGCTGTTTTTTTTGAGCCCCAAATAAAGAAATGTAGTTTGTCTGTCAATTTGAAAATATGGATTTGTGAGTATATTTTGGATTGTCCTAATGTATATTTTTTTTAATTGTAAGGACTTTGGATTATAATCTAACTATATGAAAATAACTAATAAAACAGTATTAATTGTAGGTGCTTCGCAAGGTATAGGAGCTGCATTAGCTATAGAATTAGCTAAACAAAAGAACAACATTGTAATAGTTGCTCGACGGCTAGAAAAACTAAAGGAAATACAAGCGCAAGTAGAAGCTAAAGGTAGTACTTGCCTAAGCATAGTGG
>JAAEPD010000131.1 GCA_024222455.1 Aureispira sp. | reverse complement strand
GTCGAGACAAGCCAGTTGCTGTTGCTTGATGAACGGTTGTTAATAAATAATCTGTGTATAAGTCTAATTTATCTTGCATCTCATAAAGTTAAACTTTCTACCTTACTTTTACTAAATCTATGCGTAACTTGAGTTAATAATATGATCTTTTATAATACCTCTAAATTAGTATTATATCAACAAAATGAAGTGATCACTAATGTTCGAGATATAGGATATTATACGTTTTATGTTAATGATCCCAATTTACCTCTAACTTTAGACACTACGTTTCTAGATGTGTATGTTGGCCACTTAAAAGCAGGCTCAACAGATGCGCTTGCAAGAGCTGTAGGTTGTGATAGTTTACGTAAGTATATCGATACTGCAACAAGTTCTAGAAATGTTATTTTTGGAGGCGACTTCAATTTTTATGATGCTTCTGAGGCTGGATATCAAACACTTTTATCTGGTGTTTATCCTTTTTATGATCCTATAAATAGTCCTGGCAATTGGAGTAACAATACTTCATTTACAGCTGTACACACTCAATCTACAAGAGCTACAGGAACTAGTTTAGATTGTGGTGCTCAAGGAGGGATCGATGATCGTTTTGATTTTATATTGGCTACAGGAAATATTATAACTGGAAGTAATAGCATTTCATATATTCCTAATAGTTATAAAGCATTGGGAAATGATGGAAACTTATTCAATGATGCAATTAATGACCCTACAAATAGTTCTAATATTCCTTTTACTGTTCTAAATGCGTTACACAACACGTCTGATCATTTACCTATTATTATGGATTTAGAGGTAACCTACTCTCAACTAAATTTATCGCTTGAAATTTTAAATTTTAGAGGATATGCTCAAAAAGATGGTAGCCACTTAGATTGGAGTATAGCTGATGCTAATGATGTAGTGTATTGGGTGATAGAAAGAAGCGAGCAAGGTGTTGATTTTAGCGTTATTGAAACCTTATCTAATAAATCTAATCAATTAACTTGGGAATTTCTCGATCAAACAACTCACGCTAAAGTAGCCTATTATAGAATTAAGGCAATAATGAAAGATGGTGAGCAAATTTATTCTAGTACAATAGCTATAAAAACATTCTCTAACGATTCACAATTTAGGTTATTTCCTAACCCTGCTAACAACTATATATCCTTTGAATATTTCTTGAAAGGAGAAAAGGGGCTATTGACAGTTTTTAATTCTTTAGGTGAGCATGTGAAACAGGTTGTTTATAGTTCTAACCAACGTGTTCATACTATTGATATTCAAGATTTGCCTACAGGGATTTATAACATAGAGTTTATAAGTGAGAATCATCAATACCTCCGAAAGTTTATTAAAGACTAATATTAATCTGTGTCACTCTAAAAAAAAATGGGGCTGTCTGAAAAGACAGTCCCATTTTTGATATAAGCTCATTTGTTTATTTCTTGCGCTTTTTACGTTTTGGAGCTTTATTCTTTTTCGGAGCAGGTTTAGGATCTTCAACCTCTTCCTCTGTTTCCTTCATCATTTTATTTTTGACAGCCTCTTCTTTAGTTTTCCTATCAAACTTAGGCTGTGTTGGTTTAGGTTCATCCGGATTAGTTACTTGCTTATAAAACAAGAAAGCCAAAGCAAGTAGAGAAAGGAAAACTAAGATAGCCACACCTTTACTAATTGTACGACCCAATATAAACGAACGTGGTTCAAAGCGCATTTCTATAGTATGTTCGCCAGATGGAACACGTAACCCTCTCAATAGGTAGTTAACTTTTATGAAACCTTGTTCTTGTTTTTCTCCATCAATATAGACATTCCAACCTTTTTCAGTAGGGTAGTATATCTCCGAAAATACAGCAAAGCGTTCTGAGTTTGTATATGATTTATACACCATTTTTTCAGGATGATAAGACTCCAAACGGATCAAATCCTTAGGAATAACAGAATCAGGTATAGAGACTAAACCTTCTAGGTATGTAGCATTCTTTTGTTGCGTAATCGCTTTTTTGCTGGGGTTGAGTCCAGCTAATCCAGCTATTTCAGCATCTGCATTTTCTACAACATCCACACTGTTTACAAACCAACAGTTGCCAAGGTAAGTTGGATTTTGAACTGCAAATTCAGGACTTTGTATAATGTATTTTACATTACACATATCCAAAATATGTTTATTAGCACCTAATATTTCATTATTATAGTAACGTTCAATTACCTCTTGATAAAGCATTGGTTTTGCTGCAAAATAACCTCCAAAACTTTTGTGGAAATAGCAGGTTTGTGCACCCGCAATAGGATTGCCTCTAGATAAATCTAAAACTCTATAATGAGGATCTTTATCTTGTAGAACTTGTAAATCTGCTTGAGAAGCTTGAGGAGCAGCAACCTGTGTAGGCTCTACAAAAGATTCTTCATTTACATAATGTCTATCTACAACCAACAGGTCAGCAGCAGAAAGTACACCTACCAGTATTATTCCAATCATGGTAGCAATTTTGTTGCTAACAGCTGCCCACAATACACCTGTAGCAAGCAACACAAAGACTAAAGATTTGAATGCATCAGCCTGTATAAGCCCTGCTCTATCTTCTTCTATAGCTGTTAGAAGCACAGGGAATTGAGCTAATGCCGCATCTCGCTCACAAGACAAATCACCCATAAAGCTATACATTAGACCAAATATGCAGAACAAGCTAGTGACAGCACCTGCCAATAAAACCATATTAGCTGGATTCATCTCACGCTTAAGTCCACCAAGCAGCTTAGCCGTTAGGCTATTAGGATGCTGTAGGTTAGGGTTTTCTTTGTATTTGAATAAATAGTGTACACCTAATCCCCCAAGTAAAATTATTAGAGATTGAGCAATCATCAAGGTCATGGTAACTGCCCTAAATTTATTATACAGAGGGAAGTAATCGACCATAGCATAATTGAATGCAGCAAAATTATCCCCCCAAGAAAGCATTATAAACAATATGGTACTAATCAGGATTCCCCATTTTAGAGGTCCTCTAACTGTAAAAATTCCTAAAATAAACAGAAAGATAACTATAGCCCCATAATAACTAGGCCCACTAGTAAATGGCTGTGCACCCCAATATTTAGTGGTATATCGTTGCAATTGACCAAGTTGTTGTTGGTCTTTTACTTGGCGAGCAACCTGCCCAAATGCTTGCCATGTAGCAGATTCTTGATCGCTTAACCAAGATTCGCTACTAGAACCACCCATGAAATTGGGAATCAACAGAGTCATAGTCTCCATTTTGCCCATACTCCATCCAAAAATATATTCTTTATCTAAACCTTTCTTGTTTTCTTTTTGTGTTAGCTCTGATTTTCCACGAGTAGTTTCTTGACTGTATTCTGAGTTAGCCCAGAGTGCATGCAAGTTACTCAATGCGCCTATCCCAACAGCTAGACTTAAAGCAATGACTCCCTTGAAAAACTGTGGTAATAACTGTTTTTTGAATGCTCGTATCAATTCACCTGCACCAAGAATTGCTATAGCTAAAAAGGTATAATAAGTGATCTGGATATGTGCAGCCTTAAACTGCAAGGCCAGCAAGACAAAGAAGAGTAAGGAACCAAAAATCCATTTTTTTCGCATGGCCACCCAAGCACTCGCAATCAATGGTGGAACATATATTAAGGCTAGAATTTTAGTAGTATGTCCTGCATCTATGTATATAATATTGTTAGATAATAGCCCAAAACTCAATGCTATAACGGCTGCTGGAAGCCAATTCATATTGAATAGCAATAAAGCCAAATAAGCAAAAAGCATTAGTCTAAATACTATCCCAATAGGAGATCGCCTAAGGTTATTTAGAGTTGCATACTCATTAATGTTTTCAAAGAGACTAGGTTTACTCATGGTATGGAGCATATAGGTAGGCATACCTAGAAAAGATTGGTTTGTCCATAAAAAGTATTCTTTTTCCTTGTCTGCTGCACGAGCATTTCTTATTTCCGTTTGCATTCCTCTCGCTTGCACATTATCACCTTCATGCAATACTTTGCCATCTATTACTGGCTTGAAATACATGGTGCAAATGATTAGAAACAATGCAATTACTCCTAAATGAGTGAGTGCTTTTTGTGGAAGATTATTCATGATTAAGTTATTCTGTTATATAGTTGCACAATGAGACACAACTAGTTTTGAGTTCTTAAAATAAGAGCAAGTTATCGCTTTTTGCCTACACAGATGACCGAAAGCCCGGCACTGTTGAACATTATTTTATCTACAAGTTTAAAAAAAGGAACTAATATATTGTATAATTTCATTTGATCTTTTTTAATAATTTTTCGCTTTAACACCTTGCTAACGAACCACCAAGGAAAAATGCCCATAAAGTTAAAGTATTGTTTATGAACAAGATCAAATCCATTGACTTCTAATAATTGTGCTAAGGTCTTTTTGTTATATCGTCTGTGATGATCTACAATTTCATCAAGGCTCCCAAATAACCATTGGTATGCTGGTACTAATATAACAATATGGCCTTCAGGTTTTAGGAGCGAATGAATGTTTTGGATTGCTTGATGATCGTCCTCTATATGCTCAATAACATTCAATGCAAAAACGCTGTCAAATTCTGCTTGATGGTCAGCAAATTTTTGACTGAATTGTTTCTCTGCTAAATCTATCTGAAATACATTCAACGATTGAGAATACTCTTCAAACTGTTTTTCTAAAACCTGACAATATTTTTCAGAGTAGTCGCTAAGTGCTATATCTTTCTCTTCTTGCAAAAAGAATTTACTAATATTGCCTATCCCACTACCTATTTCGAGGGTTTTACCATTGCAATAGGGTGCAATAGTTTCATACATCCAATAATTAAATTTATTGGCAGTTTGTATAGCTTCTAATATTAAGGTATCAGAGTGGTCCATCCGTATAACAAAAGCTTTGCAGCTACAATTAAGGCACTTAATAGAAATATAAAAATTAATGCAAGATAGATGAAATTCTTAAGACTTTTGAGCTTGTTGTACTTGATAATACAATAGATTGCTCGGACACCATCTTTCCATCCAATTTTTTTACCCTCTGCAAAGGTACGACCATAATAGGAAATACCTACTTCATAAAAACGAACTTTAGGAATTTTAGCCAATTTAGCAGTTACTTCTGGTTCAAATCCAAAACGTTTTTCTTTCAAATCTAAACTTTGAGCCATAGAAGTTTTGATGAGCTTGTAGCACGTCTCCATATCTGTTAGATTCAGATTGGTATTCATGTTAGAAAGAAAAGTCAATATTTTGTTTCCGATGCTGTGCCAAAAAAACAGTACTCGATGAGCCTGCCCTCCCACAAAACGAGAACCATAAACAATATCAGCTTCTCCTCGTAGAATAGGTTTTAGTAGATGATTAAACTCATGAGGGTCGTACTCCAAATCAGCATCTTGTACGACTAAAAATTCCCCTGTAGAATTCTTGATTCCAGTATGCAAAGCAGCTCCCTTACCTTGGTTTTTTGCATGTTTGATATATTGAATAGGAGCATTAGAATGTTGTTCTTGGAATGCTAGAATTTTTTGTTCGCTATCATCTTTAGACCCATCATTGACCAAAATGATCTCTTTTGCTATATTTTCTACCAACTCTACCTCTATTATCCTATTTAAGATAGCTAGAATAGTAGCCGACTCATTATAGACAGGGACAATAATGGATAATTTTTTAATGATGTTAGACATTCTATACTACTTAATTTAAGTTCTTAAAAAACTGAGCTTTGGCTTGTTGAAAAGCCTCTAAACTTGGAGGCTGAGCTGTTATTTGGTACTCTAAAGAAGTATTAACTTGGTAAATAGGTTCTTGAATAGCCCTTTTTGTCCAATCTAAAATATGTTCAGCGCCATTGTCCTCTTGCCAATCATAATGTGAGCAAAGACTAGGTAGTGGACTTAGACTTTTGGCTTCTGTCTTCCCAGATTTATCAGGTACTTGATTGATATGGATACCATATATGGGCTTTTGTTGCAAGATAGCCTGTTGTATCTCATATTCTATAAAATAGCGACCTTCTGTTTGAGAACCAATAAGTAATACCACTGCATCTGATTTTGCTACTTCTTCATTTACCCATCTCAAAATAGCAGGTAAGCCTTCCTTCATCATTTCTATGATTTGAGCAGTGCTAATAAAAGGTGTCATACTTGTATTAGGTTGCTTTAGCCATGTGTCCGTGACTGTACAAATTCGGTCAAAGTCGTGGCTGAAATGAAAACTAAAAAAACTATGAATCTTATTGGGCATTGCTTGAAATATCTTTGAGTTGAGTGAGCAAATCAAAATCTGTTGGATTTTGAAAGGCCAAATTTACATATTTTATTAAGCTTTTCCAGTAAGCTCCCCCCGCAAAGTGCAAAAAATAAGCATGACTATAGGCTGATGTAACTGCTAGACGCATCCATTGCTCTACTTCTTGTTGCACATGGTTTTGTGTCAAGAAGTTTTCGGTATGACAAAGAAAAGGGTAGGCTAAGTACATATAATTATTCAAAATAAAATTGAATCGTTGGTCTATGAAGTAATGTAAATCTCTTTTCACGATTTCGTAAGATAAAGGGCGCATCTCATAGTTGTAAGCATAATCCAATTCAGCATCATATTTTTCTTCATAGTCTTCATAAACCTTATTTAGTATAGATCGGTGTTTGATAGGATTGAGAACTAAAATACCCGCTTGAATCACCTCATTGAGATCCGTGTCAATACCAAAGTTTTGATAATAAGAGGCTGCTGTAGGGTTGATGACAAGTTGTTTATTTCTCTTTTTGCAATAATCTATATAACATTCATATAGGTAGTCATGCATAGTTTTAGATATAAAGGAATAGGCATCTGTTGCACCAACTTTATCAAGAGGGACTTGCTCTGCTATGCAAGGCGCAGAAGGATTAATGAGCACATCACTATCTACCCAAACAACTCGTTGGTATTGTTGACAAATAGCTTGATTGAGTATCAAACACTTTTGCCAAGAAATTGAGCGTTGTTGTGCTCGGGAGCTGTTGTCTAAAACTTCTGTAAAAACGACTATATCATAGCCATGCTTTTTTGCATAGATTTCCCAACCAGATTTTAACCATTGTTGCCAGTCTAGCAAAAACTGCTCACCTACAGCCAAGGTGACTAGGAGTTTAGTGCTGTTGGGATGTTGTATATGTATCATGATTTGTGTAGAATATATATAGGGGCAAAATTTTTAATTGTACAAGAGTCTAAATTTAGGCTATTCAAATCTATAGTTGTTTGGGTGTTGAGCAACATCAAACAAATTTGTCCACCTTTTGAGATTTTGGACCACCAGTTTTTTAGGAAACTTGCATTATAGTTGTCTGGAAAACCTATTATTAATAGATCAATGCTGTTATTGGAATAGTTAGAAGCACAGCTTTGGGGTAAATCAAAAAAGACATTACAAAATTGCCAAAATCCATTCTTTTGTAGGGTGTACATCAGAAATCCAATAGACAATTCATCAGGATTATATTTATCAAATATAAGATCATAATCTAATTCAAAATCTTCTATCCGTTCAGCTATCCAAAAACTACTGTAACTATTGATAGAATTGAGCTCTACAATCTTTTGACCTTTTTTGATTGTGTTTTGGAGGTTAGCTAAAAGCTGTTGATATTGAAAAGGCTTGATTTTAGTGTCCCAAAATGTTGCTTGCAACGAAATAGGTAAGTTGTTCCAATATTGCAGAGCAATCTGCCCATAATCACTCAGATAATCATGCTGCCCACAAGCAATTTTAATCAAATCCCACTGCCAACGCCCCATCCAAGCATGGTACATACTGTATTGACCATAAATATTACCTTTGGAATTATATTGATTTGGAAGGGGAGTGGTTTTAATATTCAATTGTTGAGTAGCAATAGCTAAAGGAACTTGATCGTCTTGATGATTGACAGATGGGTTCGAAAGGCCTTTTATATAGAGCGCTCTCCATTGTTGAGCCAAGACTGAAGCATTACGGAAAACTAAAAATCCATTATTGAATTGAGGAGTTTTGACAAGTTCGAGCCAGTTCGAGCCAAAAACAGCTTCGAAAACCCTGTTTTTTCTAACTTGGCTAAGGCTGTGTGTACTGCCAGTATTGGTTTTAGTCGCAAAATAGAGGTAAGCATTGGCTACCTCTTCATATTCTACAACACCTGAAATTTTAACTTTAGGTGTTAATAGATTTACTAAATTGGAAATAGTCTTTGAGAAAATAGTATCCGAATCAATTAAGAATAAGTATTGATCTTTGGAGCAGCTTTCTACAGCATGCATTCGAGCTAATCGATTAAGAATAGTAGCTTGATGAGCTTGTAAATGATTGGGAATAGTTATATCCAACTCTGTGAAAAATTGAATTTCTACATTAGGGAGAAGTGCTTGTAGTTCTGCTTTATCGTGATAATGATCTGTATAGATTAATCGAATATAAGTTTCTACATGTTTTCGAAAACTGTAGATAGATAGGAGAGTAGGCACTAAAAAATGCCGATCAGAAATCCATGTAGCATTGATGGGTAGAGTTGGTCGCATAATCCACTAAAAAACGATTTTTTAATGGATTATGCTAATATTAGTTTGTGATTTATTCTTCTTCATCTTTCGCCACATCTTCAGGTGCAGGAGGATCAGGAACTTCTAATTCGATTAGATTTTCTAACATTTCTACTAAGTTAGGTTTGGGTACTAAGCCTGCATAACGATCAATCAACTGTCTGTTTTTAATAAACATCAGCGTAGGAATGCTTTTTACTTGGAAATAAGAAGACAAATTAGGATTTTGATCTACATTGATCTTGCCTACAATCGCTCTGCCTTCAAACTCACCAGATAGCTCATCAATAATAGGCCCAACAGCCTTGCAAGGTCCACACCAAGCAGCCCAAAAATCCAACAAAATAGGTTGATCGGTATTGCTGACCATTTCTTCAAAGTTCTGATCTGTGATTTCTACCGCCTTAGGCTTAGGTGTTTTATTTTTTTTCCAAAACATGATATTCAGTAGTTAAGTCTATTAATATATCTACAAATATAATAGAATCTATTAGATCCTTCTGTGATTTATATTACAAGAAATGCTCTAGGTATTCAAAACCTTATCTAAATCATTCCAAAACTCAGGATAAGATTTGTTGACCACATCCTTAGCATCAAAGTTGAGTTCTTTATATTTTAAGACCAAAGGTGCAAAAGCCATAGCCATTCTGTGATCCTTATAGGTCTCCAACATAGGAGGTACAATATTAAAATCAATACCCTTTTTTATACTTAAAGAACGTTCTGTACAAACAACTTCTGCTCCCAGTTTTTCCAACTCTGTTTTTAAGGCAGCTATTCTATCTGTTTCTTTTATAGTTAAGGTTTGTAAACCTGTTAGATGAGCAGGAATATCTAGTGCAGCACAGAGTACAGCAACAGTTTGTGCCAAGTCAGGACAATTGGTGAAGTTGTATTCAAAGGACTCTATTGGAGTGGTTTTTTTTGATAATCGAACTCCTTTTTTATTAAATTTAGTAAGAATACCAAAGTTCTCCATGATGTCTACAATAATAGCATCACCTTGTACCGAGTCTTTATATAAGCCATTCAATTGAAGGTTAACCTTATCCGATAAAGCAGCCAAGGTATAATAATAGGAAGCTGCGGACCAGTCTGCTTCGACTTGAAACTCCTTAGGAGTATAGTCTTGAGCAGGCACTTTTATTAGGTTGCCAGACCATAGATAGACAATGTCAAAATAAGCCATCAAATTGAGCGTCATTTGTATATAAGGTCTAGACACAATTTCTCCGTCTAGTTCTAGCTCTAAACCTTGAGGTAGTAGAGGGGCTATCATTAGCAGCGCAGAAATATATTGGCTACTTACACCAGCACCAATTTTGAGCGGTCCTCCCTTCATCGATTTGGGTTCAGATTGAATCTGAATAGGAGGGTAGCCCTCTCTCCCTAAATAATAGACATTAGCACCTAATTCGTTTAGCGCATCTACCAATATACCAATAGGTCGTTCACACATTCGTTTAGAACCCATCAACACTTGGTTGGTGCCTAAATAGGCCAAATATGCAGTCATAAACCGATAGGTAGTGCCTGCATCTTCTGCATCTAGGAGTGGATTATCCAAGTTTTTGAGCATTCGGTCAAGTGTTGTGGTGTCCTTTGCATTGGATAAACCCTTGATAGGAAATACACTTTCCATCAATGCACGCAAGATTAAAACTCGATTACTAATACTTTTAGACCCATTTAGGGTGATCTCTCCTACCAGCTTTTGTGTAGCTGTCTGAATTTGATGTGTCATAGCTTTATAACTGTTCTCTCAAGTCAAATGTTTGTAATGAACGTTGATATAACCGCTCAGCTTCCATAAAGTTTAAAGTTTGTTGACCATCTGAAAAAGCTTTTTCGGGTTGACTGTGCACTTCTACTATCAACCCATCAGCTCCAGCCATGATTCCGGCTAAAGACATTGCTTCTACATGCTTGCGGATACCTATTCCATGCGAAGGATCTACAATAACAGGCAAATGACTTTTTGCTTTTAGGATTGGAATGGCATTTAAATCTAAGGTATTTCTATAACTCTTCTCGAAACTACGGATTCCACGTTCACAAAGCATTATACGCTCATTTCCATTAGAGAAAATATATTCAGCAGCAGAAAGCAGTTCTTCTATAGTCCCGGAAATACCACGTTTGAGCAAAACAGGCTTATCTACTTGCCCCAATGCATCCAGAAGATTAAAATTAAGGGAATTTCGAGCACCAACTTGGAGTATATCTACATAGTCTAGCATTGGTTCTATCTGCGAAACTTGCATAACTTCCGTAATGATTTTAATGCCATTAGCTCTACAGTGTTTGTAAAACAATTTAAGTCCATCTATCCCCAATCCTCTAAAGGAATAAGGCGAACTACGAGGTTTGTAAACCCCACCACGCATGATTTTTATATTATTTTTAACCAAATGAGCAACCGTATCTTCTATTTGTGCTTCATTTTCTATAGAGCAAGGCCCAGCCATAATCGAAAAATGTCCAGTCCCAATTTTCACAGCATCACCCAAATCAATTACAGTGTCTTGCACCTTCCATTTTTTAGACACCAATTTATAACCATCACTCACTCTATGAATGTCTTTTACGCCCTCTAGTTGTCCAATTTTACGAATATCAAAATCCGTTTTGCCAATAGCCACTAAATAGTCTTGAAACTGTGTAGTCACTGGATTGTACTTGTACTGAATAGCCTCTAAATTATGCTTCAACTCAGCCAAGGCTGTTGTTGATATATTTTTATCTAATTGAATAATCATTGTTCTAATTTTTTAAGTCTTGAATAAAATCTGTGTAAATCCGTAAAATCTGCGTTATCTGTGTTCTAACAAAGTTGTAGCTTTCAACATGGTCACAAAGTCTTCAACTGTTTTCTCAAGATTGCCACTCCCTTTCAATGCTCGTATGAACGCACTTCCAACCACAGCACCATTAACATAATCACAAACCGTAGAATAGGTCTGATGATCAGCCACTCCAAAACCAACCAAAATAGGATTGTTTAGTTTTAAGTCCTTCAAGCGTTGGAAATAGGTTAATTGCTCTTGCCCAAAACCACTTTGTTTACCAGTAGTAGAAGCAGTAGAAACTGCATAAACAAAACCTTTAGATAGAGAATCTATCTTGTGAATACGCTCTACAGGTGTCAAGGGTGTTACCAAAAAAATAGGATGAATATTGTACTGCTCAAACAGCTCTTGATAGGCTTCCTCATATTCATATAATGGTAAATCAGGCAGAATCAACCCATCCACCCCAACTTGCTGACATTGCTTCAGAAAGGCCTCTACACCATATTGCAAAACAGGGTTCAAATAGCCCATTAAAACCAAGGGTAACTTTACCTCTTTTCGAACATCTTTAAGCTGCTCAAATAAGGTAACTATAGACATCCCATTTGCTAAAGCTTCGGTTCCACTAGCTTGTATAGTTGGGCCATCTGCCAAAGGATCGGAATAAGGCATTCCCAATTCAACTAAGTCTACACCAGAATTTTCTAACGCTTTTATAATACTAGTTGTATCCTCCAAATTAGGGTAACCAGCAGTACAATATATATTGAGAATATTCTCTTTTTTGCTATTGAATAATTGATCTAATCGATTCATAATTAAGATTGTTGATTTTGTAAAATAGAGTGATAATGGTTTTGATGCATTCAAACATTTAGAATTAAGCATTCAACATTTCTAAATTATCCATCAAAGTCCCCAAATCCTTATCTCCTCTACCCGAAAGATTAATAACGACTACCTGATTTTTGTCAAACTGCTGCTGCTCCAAAATAGCTAAGGCATGGGCGCTCTCCAAGGCAGGAATAATTCCTTCTAATTGAGCTAACTGTTGAGTAGCTTCTAAGGCTTCTTGATCTGTGATGGCTATAGATTTAGCTCGACCACTATTGATCAAATGTGCATGCATAGGACCAATTCCAGGATAGTCTAAACCTGCTGAAATGGAGTGAGGTTCTATTATTTGACCATCCTTAGTTTGCATTAAAAGTGTTTTGCTTCCATGTATAATGCCTTCTGTACCCAAAATACTGGTGGCTGCTGATTCTCCACTATTTACACCTTTGCCTGCTGCTTCTGCACATATCAGTTTTACATTCGGATTATCAATATAATGATAGAATGCCCCTGCTGCATTGCTTCCTCCACCAACACAAGCGATGATAACATCTGGGTAGTTTCTACAAGTTTTGGAGAGTAATTGCTTTTGAATTTCTTCGCTAATCACTGATTGAAAACGAGCTACCATATCTGGATAAGGATGAGGACCAACCACAGAACCAATGATATAATGGGTGTTTTGAGGGTGATTAATCCAATCTCGAATAGCTTCATTAGTTGCATCCTTGAGTGTTTTGCTGCCACTATGTACAGGATGAACAGTAGCTCCCAAAAGGCGCATGCGAGCTACATTAGGCGACTGACGTTCTATATCTTTAGCACCCATGTAGACAATACATTCTAAACCCATCAAGGCACAAACAGTAGCTGTAGCAACACCATGTTGGCCAGCTCCTGTTTCAGCTATAATACGTGTTTTCCCTAGACGTTGAGCTACTAAAATTTGCCCAATAGTATTGTTGATCTTATGTGCACCCGTATGGCAGAGGTCTTCTCTTTTTAGATAGATATTAGTTTGATAACGCTCCGAAAGGCGCTCTGCTTTGTACAGCGGTGTTGGGCGTCCAACATAATCTTTAAGCAATTGCTCAAACTCTTTTTGAAAGGACTTAGTTTGAGTGATCTCTAGGTAGTTTTGGCGTAGTTCTTCTACATTGTTATAAAGCATTTCTGGAATATAAGCACCTCCAAATGGCCCATAATATCCACGTTCATCTATACTATATGCTGCTGTTGATGTTGTCATGATAATTGGTTTAAAAACAGTTGAATTTTAGGAATGTTTTTTAATGCTGGAGCATCTTCAAATTTGCTGTTGATATCGATGCCATAAAGTAGTGGATGCTCAAACTCTTCTAATGCCTTGGCATGTTCTGGAGCAATTCCACCACTCAAGAAAAAAGGGATAGTACCTTTATAATTATCTAAGCATCGCCAATTAAATCGAATACCATTTCCACCCAATTGTTTTCCTTTAGTATCAAAAAGGAAGTAATCACAAACTTTTTCGTAAGCCTTCGTTTGCTCAAAATTGAACTGCTCATCTACATGGAAAACTTTAATAATAGAAAGCTTACTATTCTGTAGCTTTTTGCAATAGTCAGGAGATTCATGTCCATGTAGTTGGATGGTTTTTAGTCCAAATTCTAATGCTATAGCTTTGACCTTTTCAAGCTCTTCATCAACAAATACACCTACCTTTTTTGTAGATTTTGACATTTCTACTTTTGGTGAATTGGTGATGTATCGCTTAGATTTTGGATAGAAAATCATACCTAGATAATCTATGTTCAAGGTAGCTAAAGCTTTTATATTATTAGCTTCACGCATTCCACAAACCTTTATTTTTAGTTGACTAGCCATTCTTAAACTAGGGTTTTAACAGTTGATTCAGCTGTTGCTGTCAATAACTCAATCTGATGGATAAATTCTGCACAAGCTCTTCCAGGATAAGCATCTTGCATAAAATGCTCTCCAATTAAGAACCCATCAAAACCTTCTTTTTTGAGATAAACTACAGTTGCAGGATCATTGATACCACTTTCTGAGATTTTAGGAAGGTGAGCAGGAAGCAATGCAGCAATCTCTAAAGACTGCTCAATATTGACCTCAAAACTGTTCAAATCTCTATTATTGATACCTACTAAATTTACCGCAGGACAGAGTTTAGAAAGTTGTTTTGCAGTATGAATTTCCATTAAAACTTCCATACCTAGCTGTTGAGCAAGTTGAGCTAGGTTTTGTAATTCTCCTGCTGTCAAACACTCTGCAATTAAAAGCACTGCATCTGCTCCAATCGACTTGGCTTCAATGACTTGATATTCATCAATAACAAAGTTTTTATTGAGAATAGGTGCATAATTGAATTTTCGAGCAGTGGTTAAATCTTCATTTTTGC
This sequence comes from Aureispira sp., assembly GCA_024222455.1. Classification (GTDB taxonomy): domain Bacteria; phylum Bacteroidota; class Bacteroidia; order Chitinophagales; family Saprospiraceae; genus JAAEPD01. The sequence goes on along the minus strand of JAAEPD010000131.1, from coordinate 45,114 downwards.
CACCAAAGAAATGAGTATCTGTAAGTACAGATAATGCGGAAGCTCCTCCTTGCATATAGCCAATGGAAACTTCTTCTACAGTAGCATAAGGATTAATAGGCCCTTTGGATGGTGATTGACGTTTGAATTCAGCTATAATACCTTGTTTGTCTGGACGCTGAATAAACTGACTAAGTGAAACTACTGGTGTCTCAAAGTAGATGCTTTGCTCCAAAAGTTTGGTTGGATATAGTTCCTTTCTTTTCTGTATTTCTTCTTTTTTGTAAGCGACTATTTTTTCTAATATATTTTTCATAATGTTATTGTTATAGCTGTTGTTTGTTTAGGAAGTTGTAATGTTGATTATGTAACTCAGGAATTTATAGTTAGTGGTAATTGTTGATTTGTTTATTCGATTATAGACTATAATCGAATAAACAGATCATCAAATAATCAAAATCAAGTGACTCAAATCAATTGTAGATCTATGTTTTTCTAGTTTATAATACTTGCCTTCTTCATTGTTAATGATTTAAATGCTTGATAAGCTGCCCCTTTTGCTAGTGTTTCTTTAGCTTTAGCGATACAGTCGATTAGTGATAAGTTAGGCTCGAAACGTTGAATAGCGATTCCTGCATTGCAGGCAACTACATCTTGTTGAGCAGTTGTTCCATTTCCTTGAAGCACTTGCATAAAAATATCAGCGGCTTCTTTTATCGTATTGCCTCCAAAAAGGTCTTGTGCCTTGTATTGAGGTAGGTTGAGTGCCTGAGGACTTAAGATTTGCTCTTGCTCATTCGTTACTAGCTTGAAATTACCTGTTAGGGAAACTTCATCATAGCCATCTAAGGCATGAATTATTGCATACTGTTTGTTGCCTTGTTGATAAAGGTAGTTGTATAAACGTTGCAATTTTAAATCAAAAACACCAACCAACTGACGTTGAGGTTGAGCAGGATTAACCATTGGTCCAAGCATATTAAAAAAGGTTTTGACACCTAACTGCTGACGAATAGGGGCTACCGATTTCATAGCAGGATGGAACAAGGGAGCATGCAAAAAACAGATATTTGCTCGTTCTAATTGTTGTTGGAGCTGATCTGAATTATTTGTAAACTGATAACCTAAGTATTCTAAAACATTAGAAGACCCACAAACAGAAGAAACCCCATAATTGCCATGTTTAGCGACTTTATAACCAGCTCCAGCGATCACAAAAGCTGATAGGGTAGAGACATTGAATGTATTTTTGCCATCACCTCCTGTCCCACAAACATCAATACAGTCAAAATCAGATAAATCCACAGGAATACACAATTCTAATAAGGCATCTCTAAAACCCTTCAATTCTTCTAACTCAATGCCTCTTAACTGAAAAACGGCTAAAAAAGCAGCAATTTGAGCTGGGTTGTATTGCTCTTGAGCAATATTGCATAAGGTTTGTTTAGCCTCTGTATAGTTTAGTTTTTCTTTATTAAATAGTCGATGGAGTAGCGTTTTCATATCGTTGAGTTGTTTTAGAATTTGCAATAATTAGAAAGTTTTGAATCAGTTGTTTACCTAATGGGGTGAGCACTGATTCTGGATGAAATTGAACCCCGTAAACGGGATGCTCTTTATGCTCTAAAGCCATGATTTGATCATTTTGGTCTAGAACTGTAACCTTCAAGGAATCTGGAATACTAGAAGGTTTGACTACCCAAGAATGATAGCGACCTGCTTCAAATTCTTTTGGAAGCTCCTTGAAAAGAGGGCTGTCTGAATGTTGTATTACAGTTGTGGCAATACCATGATAAACCTTCTGTAACTGCTCTAATTCTGCCCCAAATACTTCTGCTATTGCTTGATGCCCTAAGCAAATACCTAAAATAGGTTTTGAAGGAGCATATGCTTTGATAATATCTAGTAGCAAACCTGCTTCAGAAGGTATTCCAGGCCCAGGAGAAAGAACTAAAACATCATATTGTTCAATAGCCTTTAGTTCAATTTTGTCATTGCGTACAACATCAGGACGCTGACCAGATAGTTCTTCTATATATTGCACCAAGTTGTAGGTGAAAGAGTCGTAATTATCTATAACTAATATCTTCATGATAGAGTGATTTTATAATTTTTCGGCTAAGCCTAATGCACGTTGCAAGGCAGCTAATTTGTTATTAATTTCTTCTAGTTCTTTTTCTTCATCAGAATCAATGACAATGCCGGCTCCTGCTTGTAGATGTAGGGTATTAGCTTGACTCAAAAAAGAACGAATAAGAATGGCTTGGTTTAGGCTCCCATCAAAACCGAAGTAGCCTATAGCGCCACCATAAAACCCACGAGCTTGGTTTTCGTATTGGTCAATCAATTGAAGTGCTCTATACTTGGGTGCACCTGATAAGGTGCCAGCAGGGAAGGTGTCTGCAAAAGTTTGGAATATATTAGCTTTAGGAGCTAGTTGGCCCTCTACTTTAGAAACTAAGTGCATAACATGGCTATAGTAGTGAACTTCTTTGTACTGAGCTACAGCTACATTAGTGCTGTGTCTATTAAGATCATTTCGAGCCAAGTCAACAAGCATTACATGCTCTGCATTTTCTTTAGTATCGTTGAGTAGTTGTTGTGCGAGTATTTTGTCTTGATCGGCTAGTCCTGTACGTTTGTAAGTGCCTGCTATAGGAGTGAGTGTTGCTTTTTGGTCTTTGATAACCAATTGAGCTTCTGGAGAAGAACCAAATATCTTGTAAGAACCATAGTCAAAATAGAATAAATAAGGAGAAGGATTTATGGAGCGTAAAGCTCTATATACATTGAATTCATCACCTTTGAATTTTTGTTGAAATGCTCTAGATAAGACCATTTGGAAGACATCACCTCTAGCACAATGTGCTTTTCCTTTAGTCACTAAAGCTTTGAATTCTTCTCCATCTAAGTTGCTTTCAACAGCTCCTGAACGCTCAAAACTATAGGTAGTGTCGCTATTTTGTTGCAAAAGCGCTTTTAGCTTAGGTAATTGGCTAGATTCACCTGCTGGAATATTTTCGATCAATTGCATTTGGTTGCTAAAATGGTCTATAGCAATCACAAAACGATAAACATGGTATCGAATAGTTGGGATAGTTGGACCATTCTCTTTTGTTTGTAGCTCAAGTGTGTCAAAATATTGAACAGCTTCAAAGTTGGTGTGCCCAAATAAGCCATTCAGCGGTTTCGTAGTGGTATTGTCTTTTATGTCTAGACGCTGATAGAATTGCTGTAGTGCTTCTACTACATTAACGTCTTTGGTTGATTGTTCTATTGTATCTTGGTTAGGAGCGTACTCCTGAATAACTCCATTATCTAGGACAAAGCCTGCAATAGCATCTGCACAGATAAAAGAATAACTGTTTTCTCTGCTGTGATATTCTGAACTTTCGAGCAAGAGTGTATTGGCAAAATGATCACGAAGCTTTAGGTATATGCTGATTGGGGTGATCATATCTGCGAGTAACTGTTCGCTTTGTACTTGGAGGTTAATTACTGATTTCATTTGAATATTAAGATTTGGATGAATCTGCTTGATTAGCACAAGACCTAGTAACAGTCTTGTATATTTTGATTTCTGGACAGATTGCTGAATAAAGTTGGGAAAATAAAAAAGAGCTTGTAACACTGCGAGAGTGCTACAAGCTCTTTATATATTGAATAGTCTAATTCTTAGTTAGGTATATACATAGATGCTTTGCTTACTCGCGCCATCGCTTTTGAGTAAGCCACCACCAAGATGTAGAACAGATTTGGTAGTTCAAATTTGATATGTTTGTTTTCTTTTGCATCTGATACAAATGTAGGAGCTTTTTTTTTATAATTCCAAATTTTAGCTGGAAGTTTTTTATTTTTATTTTAGTCGAAAGATGTTATGTTGTTGATAATTAGCCTAGTGTGTTGGTAGCTTGATGGAAGAGAAAAGCCTGCTGGAAGCACCTCAGCATCCAACAGGCCAAAAAATGGAGATACTATGGCTGATCGCTCAGCGCATAGTGTGCAAACTTAAAAATCTACTACTTCTTTAAATTGCTAAGCCAAAGATAAAGGCTTGGGTGGAAAACTAAAATGAGATTAATTAGTTTGAAAGGTGATAAGAATCATTATTAGTTTTTATGGGGTATGCTTATTATATTTTGAATAGATTATAGAAATAAGGAAATACTAAAAATAGAATGAAAAATGAGTTTAGAACCGTTTAGAAATTGGGTAAAGCAAGTACCTTTTTTGGAGGAAGAGGATTGTCTACTTTTTGAATCTGCATTGAAAGTTCGGTCGTATGCTAAGAAAGATTGGGTGATCCAAGCAGGGCAGGTTTGTAGGGAACTAGGGTTTATAAATAAAGGCGCTTTTAGGTTGTTTTATATTACAGATGAAGGCAAAGAAATTAATACTCATTTCTTTTTTGAGAATGAATTTCTAGCAGACTATAGAAGCTTTTTAGACCAAGCTCCATCTCATTATTATATAGCAGCGATAGAGCCTGCTGAAGTAGTGTTTTTTGATTACAGTACCTTACAGAACGCTTATCAACAGTCACCTCGTTGGTCACAATTTGGGCGATTGATGGCAGAACAAGCTTATAAAATTTCGATGGATAGAACTGCGTCTTTTTTATTTTATGAAGGGAAAGAACGCTATCTAGAATTAGAAAAAAATGCAGCGCATATTTTGCAACGAGTACCTTTGTATCATATCGCCTCTTATTTGGGATTAGAACGAGAATCCTTGAGTCGATTACGAAAAAAAATAGCAGAGAATAAGTGATTGTAACATATGTCAATTTTTAGCTGAACTCCAAATTAGACCTTTGTATTGTTAATTTATTACATGACAAAGAAATCTAATTGTATGAAAACTGTTTTAATTATTGCATTGACTTTAGCTGTAGTATTTTTGGCTTTTAGTTGTAAAACTCCTAATAAAATTGTTGTACCACTTAACTCTAAAGTTGAAATAGAAGATGCCTATACTATTATTTGGAATGGACAGAGCAAAGCATACCGATATACTGCTGGAGAGTGGCAGCGTGATGAATCTTATGACTATGTGTTTAATGTAGTGCAAAAGCGATATGATAAAGTCTGGAAGTCCACTAAAAATATGCATAGATTACATCCTCAGTATGATGGAAAGGCTGGAGCACGTTCGCAAGCCATGTATTTTGAGCTGAATTATACTCTCAAAGGTGATGATTTAGTTACTACTATTTATTCCTCTTTAGGAGAAGGGAAGGGGCAGTCTGATAGAGAGTTTAGAGATCAAAATTTAACCATAAAGTTAAAAGATATTAGCAGTTTTATGCCTTATAATCATTTGCGAATAACACAGGAATATCAATATGAGGAAGGCTTATTATTAGAGACAGTAGAGCTCTTTAAGCTGAAAAATGGAGAGGAAATCCCTTTTATGAAAATGGAAGAACGAGCTTATTTTTATTTGAAAGGTAAAGTAGATAAGGCACCAACAACCTTATAAGACAATTGTAACATGAAAAATGGGCTTGACAAATTTTGTCAAGCCCATTACTTTACTCTTTCAAGTTTATAGTTTTAATTATAAACGTCCTTTTTTCTTCTTTTTGGTACCTTTTTCTTCCACAATTACATCAACTCTACGATCTGCTTTATTCACAGCAGTACCATCACCACTCATTGGGTTTTCAGCACCCATTGGCAATAAGATGATTTCGTTTTTGATGCCAGCCTCTACCAATGCTTTACGTACTGCAATCGCACGTTTAGTAGATAATTGCATGTTTTTGATAGGGTCACCTTCTACACTAGAGTTACCATATAGATATATAGTAATATCTGCACTTTCATTTTCTAATGCTTGTTTTAGGGCATCTGCTATAGCAGTACCATCAGCACCTGTGCTAGAAGAACCTTTTTCGAAGTAGAAAGAGCCTAACTTTTTGTACTTAGTTTTGCTTTCTCCTACTATTTCACGAAGTTCATCAATATCTTTAGCATTCTTTTCGATAGCCTTGTTATGGGCATCAAGTTTAGATTTATATTCTTCTAATTCCTGCTTAAGATTATCGTTTTTACCACCTTGCTCTTGCAATTTGGTTTCAATTTCAGTGACTTTGTTCTCTAAAGTAGTTTTGATCTCTTGTTGAGTTGTAGTCAAACTATCAATATTATTAGAGTTGTTTGTTACTTGCTCATTGATAATTTTTTGCTTCTCTTCCAATTGAGTGATTTTCTCATCCAGTTGTTTGATTTTGTCTTCAATCACCTTGTTACGACCAAATTTGATTCCTAACATAAACTCATGTTGAGTTCCCATACTAGCATTCAAATTGCCATCAACACCAAAATCAAGCGTATAGCCCAAGAATACACGTTTGCCAATCTCTACTCCTAAAGTAGCTACAAAAGCAGATGCATTTCCTTTATTGCTAGAACGGTACCCCAAACCAGCCCAAAGAATTTCATTCCAACCGAATAAGACATTACCTTCTACTTGTACAGGAAGACTAGGCACAAAACGCATTAAAACATTCGGTTCTACAAAGAAATTTTTCTTAGGTCCTAATGCAAAACGATAACTAGCATTAGCTAAAATGTGCATACGGTTTTTAAACTCAATATTCTCACGAGGATCAAAATAGCTGATTCCCATATTGTCTAAACCTTGAAGCAATGAAGCTCCAACATTTAAGTCTTTCCATTGGTAGTTAAGTCCAAAGTTGAAGTCGAAAATAGTACCTGAAGCACCTTGATCTGCTACAAAAGGGTCACTTTCGTTGCTTACAGTTGCTTGATCAAAGTTGATACGTTGATTTAAGAAACCTAAAGATAATCCAGCAGATAGTCTATGTGGAAAATCTTTAGAAAAAGGAATGTGGTAAGCATAAGATACTAAACCTCCAACCTTATTAATAATATGCATTTGGTCCATGTAAAGCATTGCTCCAATGCCCATGTCGGTACCAGGAATAGGAGATTCTCCACTCAACACTCCTGTGATAGGAGAGTTAGGCATAGATACCCATTGTTTCTTAAAATTTAAATTGATGTTTCCATATCCTTTGTGGCCTGTACGAGCAGGGTTATAAATGTAAGGATTATAGATATAATGATTCATAACTGGCAACTGTTGTGCGTCGATACTCCAGACACAAGCCACTGTTGCCAATATGGATAAAATGATCTTTTTCATAGTTAAATATTATTTATTAATATTAAAATGATACAAAGAAGGTAGGAGAGCATTAAGAACTCTCCTACATTAATTCTAAAATTATCGTTTGATAGTTACAGCACCTCTATACTCGTTATCTTGAGTACGGATAATGTACCAGTAAGTACCATCAGGAAGGGCTTTGCCTTTGTGCGTACCATCCCAGTCATTTTGATAATTAGTGGTATTAAGAACTTCCATACCACCTCTAGAGAATACTTGCATAGTGTAAGGTTCTACATTATATAAGTAATCTACTTCCCAAGTATCATTAATTCCATCTCCATTAGGAGTGAAAAGATCTACAATTTTCAGTGTATTCTGAGGTACAACAGTTATTTGAAGCGTTTTAGCTACGGTACACCCTTTGGCATCTGTTACATCAAGATTATAATCATAAACGCCAACAGGAGCCCCCATAAAGATAGGTGTAGCTGAATTCATATCAGATAAATAAGTACCTGGTGTCCATTGATAAAGTACACCACCCGTTGCATATAGATTCAAGACATCACCTTCTACTACAGTTGTATCTGGTATAATAGTGATATTGTTGTTTGTGCTAATTTCTACCTTAGTAGACATTGATGTTACACAATTGTCAATAGTAATTTCTACCGTATAAGTACCTGCCTTAGATAGATCCGCATTTGTAATAGTTACCGCACGGTTAGTAGAAGCAAAACCATCAGGTCCTGTCCAGCTGTATGTAGCTCCGAATAATTCAGGAACATACAACTCAATACTTCCACCAGCACATACTGGGCTATTACTAAACAATACACCAGGTTCAGGTAAACGGTTGATTTTTACCAATGTTGCTACTGGAGCAGACTGACAAGCTGTAGTGCTATCTGTAGCTGTTACGATATAAAATCCTTGATTATCTTCCTCACGTATATTTGGAATACTGAAATCTTCTGTATTTGCAGTGAAACCATTAGGTCCTGTCCATGAATAGCTGCTATTAGCTATAGTAGGAGCATTTACATCCAACTCATCATATTCACACAATGGACTATTAGTTATAATAGCACTAGATATAACAGGAATAGTATTCACTGTTACGTTTGTACTGCCGTTAGGAGATGTACAACCATCTAATGTAACATTTACAGAGTAAGTACCAGAGTTGTTATTGTCAACACTTGCAATCAATGCAGTTTGTAGTGTAGAACTAAATCCGTTAGGACCAGTCCAGTTGTAAGTAGCACCTGTAACTGTAGTTGCTTGTATTACTAAATCATCACCTTCACAAACAGGACCATCATTGGTAGCTGTAGGTGCAGCAGGCAATGTTTTGACCGTGACTACTACATTGGTACGAGTAGATTGACAATCGCCTCTTTGTTCTACTACATAGTAGCTGTAAGTACCAACACCTAAAGTACCTGCACTATAAGTAACAGTTGTATTACCTGTAGACATTGTGCCTCTAGATACCTCATTGTTATTAACATCGTAGAATACTAAGTCGCCAGTACCAGACCCTGTAGCTGAAATTGTAACAGTAGAACCATCACACACTTCAACGTCAGCAGCACTTGGTGCATTTGGTAAAGTATTTACCACAACCATAGCACTTACTAGGTTACTTGGACAGTTAGCCGCAGAAACTTCTCTTACATAGTAAGTAGTTGTTTGATTTACCACTTGTAAGTTCAATGTATTACCAGTTGTCAATAGTGTAGAAGCAGTAGCATCGCTATACCACTGTATTGTTCCACCAGAACCAGTTACTGTTAGAGCAGCAGTGCTACCTTCACAGATAGTATCATTAGTAGTTGCTAGATTAGCAGGAATAGGATTAACAACAACATCAACTTGAGTTGCTGCACTTTCACAATTATTGCCATCAACAGTTGCTACCCAATAAGAAGTATTTGCATTCAATACTGGAGTAGTTAAAGCATTTCCTGTACTTACTAAAGTAGTCATGGCTGCATCAGCATACCATTGCATAGTTCCTGTACCTGTAGCTGATAGCGTCACACTATTACCAGCACAAATAGTAGCGCCAGCAGCAGTTGGAGCTGTAGGTAATGCATTAACCGTAACCGTTATGCTTACTAATGGAGACTCACAGTTTCCATCATCTTCATTTACCATGAATGTGTATGTACCAGCAGCTAAAGCACCTGCATTGTGTGTGGCAGAAGGAGTAGCAGCGGACATGGTTGTACGACTAATTTCAGTTTGCGTATTGTCGTAGAATACTAAGTCACCTGTACCAGAACCAACAGCAGTTAAGATTACATCTTCACCATTACAAACTTCAATGTTGTTTGTATTTGGTGTATTTGGCAATGGATTAACGATTACGAATGCCGCAACTAATGGGCTTTCACAACCACTTGCATTGGTTTCTTTTACATAAACTACAGTACTTTGATTCAAAATTGGAGTATTGAATGTAGTACCTGTACCAATCAAGGTAGATCCATTAGGATCACTATACCAAGTAAATACTCCTGTACCACCAGCAACAGTTATAGCTGCACTTTGTCCCGCACAAATAGTAACAGGAGCAACAGTAGGTGTAGCAGGATTAGCATTAACGGTAATATCTACTTGAGTAGCTGCACTCTCACAACCATTAGCTGTTTGAGTTAACCAGTAAGAAGTAGTACCAGCAGTCATCAAGTTTGGAGTACTGTAAGAACTTCCTGTAAAGACTAAGTTAGTCATAGCAGCATCTGCATACCAATTAACTACACCTGTAGCCGTAGCCGTCAGGACAGTATTTTGTCCAATACATACAGTAGTGTTTCCACTCACAGTAGGAGCAGCAGCAACAGCATTGACTGTAACACCAATAGTAACTAATGAAGAAATACAGTCACCATTATCTTCACGTACAAAGAATGTATATGTACCAGCAGCTAATGCACCAGCATTGTGGGTGCCTGTAGTTGCAGTAGGAGTCATAGCAACTCTAGCAATCTCAGTTTGAGTATTGTCATAGAATACTAAATCACCAGTACCCGAACCTGTAGCGCTCAAAATAACATCATCACCTTCACAAATAACAACTGGACTTGATCCAGGAGCATTTGGTAATGTATTTACTACAGCCGTAACTGATGCTAATGGGCTTTCACAACTTGCAGCAGATACTTCTCTTACATAGTAAGTTGTATTTTGAGTCAAATTAGGAGTAGTATAAGATGTTCCTGTTCCTAGCAATGTACTAGCATTAGGAGTACTATACCATTCTAATGTTCCACCAGAACCAGCAGCCATTAATGTAGCTGTTTCGCCTGTACAAACTGTATCAGGAGTTGGAGTAGGTGTAGTAGGATTAGCATTAACAGTAATATCTACTTGAGCAGCAGCACTCTCACAATTGTTTGCATTAGTGATCGTAGCCCAGTAAGAAGTAGTACCAGCTGTATTTAGATTAGGAGTAGTATATGCACTACCCGTAAAAATTTGATTTGTTAAAGCAGCATCAGCATACCATGTTACAACACCTGTAGTGACAACACTTAAAGTAGTATTATCATCTTGACAAATAGTTGTAGTACCTGTAATAACAGGAGTAGCAGGCAATGCATTGACAGTAACCCCAATAGTAACTAAAGGAGATTCGCAATCGCCATTATCTTCACGTACAAAGTAGTTGTATGTTCCTGTTGCTAAAGCACCAAGATTGTGTGTACCTGTAGTTGAAGTTGTAGCCATAGTAACTCTAGCAATCTCAGTTTGCGTATTGTCATAGAATACTAAATCGCCAGTACCCGAACCTGTAGCACTCAAAATAACATCGTCACCTTCACAAACAACAATTGGACTAGTGCCAGGAGCATTTGGTAAAGCATTTACGATAGCTGTAACTGTAGCTAATGCACTTGCACAAGAACTAGCAGCAACCTCTCTTACATAGAAAGATGTATTTTGGAATAATGAGTTAGTTACAAACGGACTACCTGTTCCAACCAAGTTGCCACCAGTAGGATCGCTATACCACTCTATTGTACCACCAGATGTTGTAGCTGCTAAAACAGCTGTGTCACCAGTACAAATAGTATCAGGAGTAGGAGTAGGGATAACAGGATTAGCATTAACTGTAATATCTACTTGAGTAGCAGGACCTTCACAGTTGTTTGCATTTTCTTGAGTTACCCAATAAGAAGTAGTACCTGCTGTAGCTAAACTAGGAGTTGTATAAACAGCTCCTGAAGATACTAGTGTATTTAAAGTAGCATCAGAATACCAGTAAACAGCTCCTGTAGTAGTTGCTGTAAGTGTAGTGTTTTGACCTACACAAACTGTTGTTGTACCATTTACAGTAGGAGCAGCAGGCAATGCATTAACAGTTGCTACTATAGTAGTACTTGGAGATAGACAAGTACCATCATCTTCGCGTACAAAGAATGTATATGTACCTACAGCTAATGCACTAGCATTATGAGTAGCAATAGGATTTGCAACAGACATTGTAGTACGACCAATTTCCGTATTCGTATTGTCATAGAATACTAAATCACCAGTACCAGAACCAGATGCTGTCAAGATTACATTTTCACCATCACAAACTGTTGTAGAGTTTGTATTAGGCGAATTTGGTAATGAATTGACTGTAACTACAGCTGTAACCAAAGCACTTGTACAACCTGCACCAGATTCTTCTTGTACATAGAATGATGTACTTTGTGTAAGTGCTGCAGTTGTAAATGAAGTACCCGTGAATACTAGATTTGTTCCAGAAGGATCACTGTACCAGTTTGTAGTACCACCTCCGTTTGTTGCTGTTAGTGTAGCTGTTTGACCAGCACAAATAGTAACAGGTGCAACTGTTGGATTAGCAGGATTAGGATTAACTGTAATATCTACTTGAGTAGCTACACTCTCACAATTGTTGATTGTTTGAGTAGCCCAATAAGAAGTTGTTCCTGCAGTTAATGTAGGTGTTGTAAACCCACTTCCAGAGAATACTAAAGTATTAAGAGTAGCATCAGAGTACCAGTTAACAACACCAGAACTTACTACATTCAGAGTTGTATTACTGTTGGCGCAAATAGTTGTTGTGCCATTCACCGTTGGAGCACCAGGTAATGCATTAACCACTACTCCTATAGTATTAGGTAGTGATGTACAAATACCATTATCTTCTGCTACATAGAATGCATAGTTGCCAATAGGCATTGGGCCTGCATTGAATGTACCTGAAAATGCTGGTCCCATCGTAATACGGCCAATTTCGACATTACTACTATTGTAGTAGACTAAATCACCAGTACCAGAACCCGTTGCTGTGAGCAGAACATCTTCTCCGTCACAAACAACAACATTGTTTGTACTAGGAGGATTAGGAGCTGTACGGACCATTGCTACCACAGAAGTTAGTGTACCTATACAACCCGAAACACTCTCTCCTACATAGAATACCGTAGATTGATTAAGTGGAGTAGTTGTAAATGTAGAACTAGTACCAGCTGTACTTTGTAATAAGATTTGTCCTAAAGGATCTGCATACCAAGCTATATTACCAGCACCAGAAGCGGTAGCTGTCAAGGTAGCTGTTTGTCCAGTACAAACTGTATCGCCTACTGCTACAGGAGGTGTAGAAGTACCTGCTACTGTAAAGTCGAAATAAACAGGAGCTGACCATCCACAACAATCTGTGCGTGTACGTAGTTTTACAGTATAATTACGAGTAGTACCTGTGACAGGTGTTGTCCAACCAGCTACAGAGTTTGTAAATATAGCTACAGGACTAGCTGAGTTGGTACTCGATTCAAAAATTATCCATTCATAGGAATTTCCAAAAGTAGTAGTACTCATTGGGAATACATCTCCTTCACAAATTGTAGTAGGCATAGACGATGCAAAAACAGGCAAAGGTCTAGGCGTATTAATTTGAATGAAGCCAGCATAAGTTGTACCATTAATTATGATATCCTGAGAACCTACATTATCATAGATTGCGATAGCATTTGCAGAAGCTGTTGTGTAACTACTTGTAGTTGCATCTAGATCATTAACAAATGCACCACCAGCAGGAAAGCCCCAAGTACCACCATTTTTAGTAATAAGGATTTCAGAGTTTTGACATCCTTCTAATGGTTGATTAGTGATGATATTAGTAATACCAGGACTTGTTGTAGTTGATACAGAGCCTCCACTAACAGTACGTTGAGCTTCACTACGGCCATTGGCACCATTGGCACCATCACCACCATCTCCACCGTCACCACCAAAACCACCAAAACCACCAAGACCTACTTCACATGTAGAGCAACCTAATAGACCACCATTGGTACCATTACGTCCACCACGAGCTCCTCCGTCACCACCTTCTCCACCAGTTCCTCTAGTTCCACCAATAGCTACACCTGCAGTTACAAGATTAACATTATTGCGAGATCCTGTGCTTGCATTGACATATAGTGCGAAACTACTACCAGAACCAAATCCACCAGTACCAGCTTGACCACCTTGGCCGCCACCGCCGCCGCCGCCGCCGCCGCCGCCAGAACCGTCAGTACAGAAGAAGCAGCCTTGGCCGCCACCGCCGCCACCGCCACCGCCGCCACCGCCGCCGGTGCCGTCAGTTCCAGAAGGACTTTGACCATTAGGTAACCAATATAGGCTAAATGTATTAGATATAGCAGGAGTAACACCATTAACACCATCAGCACCATCAGCACCATCCCCTGCGCTTCCTGCATTTACTTGACTACAGTTTCCAGATCCTGTGCCACCATTACTACCAGGGCTTCTGATACCCAAAGAGCCACCGCCGCCACCGCCACCAGCAGCACCAACACCACCATTGGCACCACGACGATCTTCACGACCACCAGCACCACCAGATCCACCACCACCACCTCTACGGGTTGAACCTGTAGAAGCCGTTCCGTTTCCTCCTGTGTTGGCTGTACCATTACAACCATTGGTGTGGTTATTTTGAGGAGCACCAGCACCACCACCACCAGCACCATTACCACCACGACCACCAAAATTGGTTGTACAGTCATTGTTACATTGAGCGCTACTTCCATTAGCACCAGCACCACCATTAGCAGCTTTAGCACGAGAAATTCCATTGATACCTCTACTAGCTTGTCCTGTATTCATAGTACAGCGCTCTAGGTGCCAACCTGTAGAGTTACGGAAGTAAAAACCATAGATAGAACGTCCTCTGCTGCCTGTTGTACCAGATGCGTTGCCAGAAGAACCTCCATTTTTGACATTAAAGGTTATATCTTGAATCAAGAAGTTATCTTGTCCAATAGCTTCTACACCTTTGTAGAAACCAACTGTTGTTCCTCCTGAGCCATTGTAAGAGGATGTCTCAACAGGAGAATTGATGTTGATAGTTGTAACTAGGTTACTGTTTTTGCGACCTATACCAGAAACTACTTCCCAGTCACCATCAATAATAACATCATCACAACCAATAATCATTTTGCTTGTTAGGTTGTATGTCCCAGAGAGGAGACGAATGTGTAACCTGTTTTGTGAGCAAGCCTGATTAAGGGCTGTTTGGAGATCTACAGGGGTAGCCTCCGAACCATCAGCTAGCGAACTACCTGTAGGACTCGCATAGATAACATCGCATTGGGCAGAAGCTGTTGTGCTCCATCCTATGCTTAGTAGCAAGACTACTCCCCAGCAGTATTGCCAAAATAATTTGGATAAATTGTTTTTCATAGTTTAATTTTTAGTTAGTATTTGAGGTTTAAATAGGTCTAAGCCTATAGTTAAATAGAAAATTTAATAGGTACTTGTTTTATAGTCAAGTTCCCCAAAATAAGAATTTATTTTGAAATTGTTATCAAGGTGTTAAATTTTGTGTGTTAAGCAATAAATGAATAGAATGGACTGAATCCTAATTTATAGTGGGCACTATCAAAAATGAACTTTTGGGTGCTTAGAATAGTTATGGTCTAAAAATATATTGATTATGAAAAATAATATCCAACCTGGAGCTTTGTAGCTTTTTCTTCCATTTGTTGCAATGAATTGTTGTAAGTATTTGTATAATATTACAAGCAAAAAGATTGCAGTTTTTTAGTCCAAATAAGTTTATATATCTTTGTGGGTATCTGAGTAGGTCTTCCTATTTGGGAATAGATACTATTTAAGAAGGTAGACAGTTTCTAGTGAATTGTTCTATCACTCTAAGTATCTGTAGCTTATACCCATTTCATAGAAAATAAAAAGAGTCATGATAGATAAATTATCGGCGATTAAAGATAAATATGAGTATCTACAGGAGCAGTTGTCTGATCCTTCTGTAGTTTCAGATATGAATCGCTTTATGAAAATAAATAAGGAGTACAAAGGTTTAGAGCCTATTGTAGCAGCACATGATAAATATAAGTTACTTTTAGAACGGATTGCCGAGTGTAAGGAGATTATAGAAGATGGAGATGATCCAGAGTTTGTGGAGATGGCTAAGATGGATTTGGATGAGTTGAATGAGCAACTGGAGCCTCTAGAAGAAGAAATCAAGGTGTTGTTGATTCCTAAGGATCCTGAAGATGAGAAGGATGTAACTGTGGAAATCCGTTCGGGGACAGGTGGTGATGAGGCTGCTATTTTTGCAGGTGATTTGTTGCGTATGTATGAGCGTTTTATTGACAAACAAAAAGGTTGGAAGCGAGAAGAAATCGTTGCTACAGAAAGTGAGTCGGGGGGATATAGTAAGGTTATTATTCAGGTAACTGGAAATAATGTGTACGGAATGTTGAAATACGAATCGGGAACGCATCGTGTGCAACGTGTACCTAAAACAGAGTCACAAGGACGTGTACATACTTCAGCTGCTACTGTGGCGGTAATGCCTCTTTTTGAGATGGAAGACGTGGAAATCAACAAGGCTGATTTGTCTTGGGATACTTTCCGTGCAAGTGGAGCTGGTGGTCAGCACGTAAATAAAACGGAATCTGCCGTGCGTGTAACACATGGTCCAACTGGTGTGGTGGTAGAGTGTCAGGATGGTCGTTCTCAGTTGAAAAACCGTGAAATTGCTTTGCAAAAACTCTATGCTCGATTGTATGAATTGCAACAGGAGGAACACCATAAGAGTATTTCGGATTTGCGTAAGACTTTAGTCGTTTCGGGAGATCGTTCTTCTAAGATTCGTACATACAACTATTCTCAGAATAGAGTAACAGACCATCGTATTGGTTTTACAAAATATAACTTAACAGATGTAATAGCGGGAGCGCTTGATGAGTTTATAGAGGCACTACAAGTAGCTAACAATACGGAGAAGTTGAAAGAAATGGAAGATGTATAGAAATAATATGCTCATTTTTTAATGAGGCAATATGCTGATTTTAAAAAGAAAGTGATTTCATATTTTGTATGAAATCACTTTCTTTTTTTTAACTCATATATTAGGCTATTTTTAGTGTGCCTCTAACCAATTTTGACCAGTATCAATACCTACTAATATAGGTACTTGCAAGTCAGGCATGGCGTTTTTCATATGCTCTTCTATGATTGGTTTTATGGTGTCTAGTTCTTCTAATGGAACATCAAAAACCAATTCATCATGTACTTGTAAGATCATTTTGGTTTTGTAGTTGCCTTCCTTTAGCATTTTATGAATACTAATCATCGCCAACTTGATCATGTCTGCTGCAGAGCCTTGAATAGGCGTGTTTACAGCATTGCGTTCAGCATGAGAACGAACCATTGAGTTTTGAGAATCTAAATCACGAAGATAACGACGACGGCCCTTGAGGGTAGATACATAGCCATCTTTTCGGGCTTGTTCTACTACATTGGTCATATAGTCACGAATACCTGAGTATTGATTGAAATATTGCTCTATCAACACTTGAGCTTCCTTTCGTTTGATTCCTAAGTTTTTGGATAAATTGGTTGATCCTGCACCATAAATAATACTAAAGTTGACAGTTTTTGCATTATAACGCTGCATTTTGTCTACTTCCTCAACATTAACTTCATATATCTTAGCAGCAGTAGCTTTGTGAATATCTAAGCCGCTCTGAAAAGCATCTAACATAGCTTCATCTTTGCTAATTTCGGCTACTAATCTAAGCTCTATTTGAGAATAATCGGCTGCTAGCAGGATGTGTTTATCATCTTTAGGTACAAAAGCTTTTCGAATTTCTTTACCACGATCTGAACGAATTGGAATATTCTGAAGATTTGGGTTTTGAGAACTCAAGCGACCTGTAGTCGTTAGGGCTTGTGTGAAAGAACTATGTATACGACCTGTTTTAGAATTGACTAATCGAGGCAAGGCATCTACATAAGTAGATTTGAGTTTAGCCAACTGTCTATATTCTAAAATGCTTTTGACAATTTCATGCTTTTCGGCAAGTTCAGTTAGTTTTTCTTCATTAGTAGAGTATTGACCAGTTTTGGTTTTTCTCCAACGATAAGGAATTTCAAGTTTATCAAACAAGATTTCTCCTACTTGGCGAGGTGAATCTAGATTGAAGGTATTGTTGTCTGCTGCTTCATGAATTTTTTTCTTCATTTTAGCAATTTCTGCATCAATTACTGTTGCATAATCTGTCAAGAATGGAACATTTAAGTTGATACCATTGTATTCTAGTTCTACTAAGACATCAATCAATGGTTCCTCTATCTCTGTATAGAGTTGAAGTGGATCTCCTGTCAATTCTTGTTCTAAGGCTAATTTTAATTGAAGCGTAATGTCTGCATCTTCTGAGGCATATTCTGTGACTTTGTCCAAAGGTACTTGGCGCATAGTCAGTTGGTTTTTGCCTCTCTTCCCAATCAATTTTTCGATAGAAACAGGTGCATAACCTAAGTAGGTTTCAGAGAGATAATTCATGTTATGACGACTATCTGGCTCTAAGACATAATGCATGAGCATAGTGTCCCAATACTTACCTTTTACGAATACATCGTACCAGCGTAGGATAAGAATATCGTACTTTATATTTTGTCCAATTTTTTCGATAGCAGGATTTTCAAAAAGAGCTTTAAACTCGGCAACTATAGCCTTAGCTTTTTCTTGATTTTCTGGAATTGGAACATAATAGGCCTCAAAAGGCTTGACAGCAAAAGAAATACCTACCAGTTCTGCTTTGTTGGCATCTAGACCAGTTGTTTCTGTATCAAAACAAAAGATCTTTTGTTTTGATAACAGCTTGATCAAATCTGCTCGTTGTTCAGCAGTTTCTACCAAATGATAGTTATGCTCCACGTTATCAATATTTTTTTCAACTATTGACATCGTTGGCTGACGCTTAGGTTGTTTTTTCTTAGTTTCAGCAGTTTCTATTACATTACCAAATAAGTCTTTTTGAGCATTTTCAGGAGCTTCTGTAGTTCCTAAAATACGTTTGGTTAATGTTCTAAATTCTAAATCTTTAAATATTGGTAATAAAGCTTCTTTGTTGAGTTCCTCTATTTTGTATTCATCTGCATTAAATTGTACAGGAACATCTATTTTGATAGTGGCTAATTTCTTAGATAAAATTGCATTTTCTCGGCCAGCTTCTACCTTTTCTTTCAGTTTGCCTTTGAGTTCATGAGTATGTTCTAATATACCTTCTATGGTGTCATACTTATCTAAAAGGGTAACTGCTGTTTTTGGCCCAACACCTCGTATACCAGGAATATTATCAACTGCATCTCCCTGCAATCCTAATATATCAATAACTTGATCTGCACGCTTGATTTTCCATTTTTCTAAGACTTCTTTTATTCCTAAAACTTCCATTGTATTGCCCATGCGAGCAGGCTTGTACATGAATACTTTTTCGGAAACCAATTGAGCATAATCCTTATCTGGGGTCATCATATAGACCTCAAAACCTTCTTTTTCGGCTTGTTTGGCTAATGTGCCAATAACATCATCAGCCTCAAACCCTTCCTTGGAAACTACTGGGATGTTGAACCCTTCAACAATCTTTTTTATAATAGGAATAGACAGCGTAATGTCTTCGGGTTGAGCTTCTCTATGCGCCTTATATTCTTCATACATGACATGTCGAAAGGTAGGTTTAGGCAGATCAAACACAACTGCAATATGGCTTGGGTTTTGTTTGCGAATAACATCCCAAAGTGTATTGGTGAAACCTGTAATTGCAGATACATTAAAGCCTTTAGAGTTGATTAAAGGGCGCTTAATAAATGCAAAATGTGCTCTATATATTAATGCAAAAGCATCTAGTAAAAATAGTTTTTTTTGACTCATAATTCTATTAAAAGTTAGGACTTTTTGAATCTTACAAAACTAATAAAATAGAATCAAATACTTAATAGACTAGATGGATTATAATTTTTTTGATGAAATTATTCTATCAAGTGTTTTTTTAAGCTATTATTGTCTTGCAGTTGGTTTAATCGCTGATTACAATCTAAATAGTGAATTACGGTCATTCCAGAAGTAGCCAATACCCAAATATAGTAGCCCCAAATTGGCAGCGTTGGAACTTGCTCAAACCACCAGAAAAACCAAAAGGAAGAGGCGGTAATAATGGTCAAAAACAAGACTAATTTATTCTGAAAAACTGTTTTATTAGATGGAATTAAATTGTTATTGTATAATCTCCAACGCATTATTAGCAAGAATAGCACAATTATGTTAGGGATATTGGTGGAAATAGTGATAAATGTCTCAAAAATTGTTGTATAGGAATACGAATCTATTAATTCTATGAAAAGTGTATAACCATAGAAAACTACAGTTTGATCTATAGCTACAGCTATTTTATAAGAAGGCAAAAAGAGCGATATTATATAAACAATAAAGAAAGTCCAAAACCAGTTATTCCATTTCATAAGTCTCCAAATTTTAAATTATTCTACCAAATGCCTTTCTAGGTCATTGATATCAACCTCTTTTAAGCGTTGTTTATAATCTCTATAATGAATGTAATTCATGCCAGTAGTAGCTATGAACCAAAGATAATAAACCCAAACAGGAGCATGATTAAAATTGCCGTAAATCCACATGATTGGATAAATAAAACCTATACTTATGGTTAGTATAAGTAGTGTTAAATACCCGTTTTTAGCTTTGAGTTGAGTTTGTTTAAACGCCACCTCAAACCTAATAAAATAAGCACTATCCAATTAGGAATAGACATTATACAAATTATTAATAAAGTCCCATCAAATTTACCTTGTAAAATTAAGGATAGCTCTCCCCATACTGTTTCATAGCCATAGTACCGCCAATCGTAACCAAAAAGGTGTTTAAAAAGACCTTTAGTAGAGCGCAGCTTAGACGCAACTTAGACGCAACTTGAATGTGTACTTTTTGTTCTAACCAGTTAAAAAATACTTCAATAGGTTGCCTAATTTGGCTAACCATTGTATTATAATAATTTTGATCAGAAAATAAATGCTGCTGACCTTTTTTTCTCTTTTTACAAGCAAAAACTTCTATTCTAAATAGCTTGTTTAAGTCTTCTCAAACACCTTCATCGTTATAAGTCTTATCTCCATAAATACGTAAATTTAGATATTTAGGAGCAATTGTTTCTTTAAAAACTGTATTGTCATTCTCAGATGCCTTGCTAAATTCTATAACTATTGGAATTGGTAGTTTCTTTGGATTAGAAACCCCTAGACAGTGTAATTTAACGCCATGATACCATATTTTCTTACTAGCACAATAACTCTTATCGGCAACTACTTTTGTTATTTTTGCGACACAAAACCTATTTCCTTTTGCTAATATAATTGGCATGGAATCTATTACTGAATCCAATTTCTGATGACCTAATAATAACCAATTAGGTATTTCTAATATATTCAATAACTCTATGCTTAATTACTCTATACTAGCTGCTAACCTATTTAACCGAGCATTAAACTTTTGGTAACTTGGAATCGTGGGAAACCAACTTTCTAAATGATCCAACGTGTAGTCATATATCTCTTTTACTGTTCTTATTTTTTGAACCAATCCATACAGATAGATGCTTATAGCCTCTTAGTTTTAGTCGACTAGAGTATCGGGATTGGGGAGCTTTTAGTTTAACCCGTTATTCGCATTTCTAATAAACTTTTATACGTCTCATAAAAACAGTTTCTTGACTTGAAATCACAATCAAATACACTCCAGTATTAAATCTTTTTAAATCAATTTCTTGTACTGAGCTAGGATCCAAATTACCTTGACTAACAACACAGCCCAAATTATCAATAATTTTATATCTATCAAAATTATGGTCTTGCTCCAAATAAAGATTAAACTTGCCATTTGAAGGATTAGGAAAAATAGAAAAGTTATTATCCTTGGATAAACCGGAAATAAATTTGATTGTTGATAGGGCTAATTGACCCTCAAAATCTGTATATCTTACCCTATAGTAGGTGCCTAGCTTAAAAGGGTGATTATCTATGAAATTATATATATTTAGTGCAACAGAACTATTATTAGAATTTATGGTGCCGATTACTTCCCAGTTAAAACCATCTACAGATCGCTCTATCGAAAAATATTCAATGTTCTTATCTGTTTCTGTTGACCATTCTAATAAAACATGTTGATCAACTTGTCTAGCATCAAATGATAAAATGTTATTTAGTAGGGTCTCACAGGGAGAACTTCCTCCACTTGGGCACAAGGATGGTGCACGCCCACTTATTGCCGAGCCGATAGTGCCTAGACCCCAGGCAAAATTAAATCCGTCTAAATACACATTACTTGAATTACAAAATTCGCCAGCAAGGCCCGGAGCGGCGCCCCACGTTACAAAACAACTGTTAGTAGTAACGGCATAAATTTCAGCATTGCAAGAAGGATCGCCCAGATATTCTAGCGACTCAAAATCATTAAAGTTTAGTGAGCCCACTACTCCTATAGAAGATCCTGAAGTAATAACCACCTTTGCACCATCAGCAACATTTATTGCACCAACAAATGTGAATTGTCCACAAATATAAAGCTCTCCACCTGGGTTCACGGTTACTGATCCACTGAAATCTCCGGTGACACAACCACGTTCCCCGCTATTAATTAAATTATTAGGAGGGGATACAGCTCCAATAATATTTTTATCGCAAGCACTTAATTCTGATAAAAAAAAAGTTAATAATAAAAAACATAAATACTTAATAGCTAATGAATTATGTGGAGAGGGCATGTTCTGTTTATTTTTTTACTTAAATTTTTGATATATATTATAGTAGAATCAAGTTCTCCTTTAACTAGATATTTACAAAAGGCTTCTGTAGATTTTACAATAACGTAATAACCATAATAGGCTCTATTTGTTTAAAAAGTAGGCAAAATAAAAGGTAGACTGCCAAGCAAGGCTAAAAGGCTGTACTCCATTTCATAAATAGCAATTGAAATTAGTTTACTAGATGTTCCTCCAGTCTTTTATCAGAAGTATGGTCGAGTTTTATGAATCTATGTGAAATTAACATGCCCAATGCTCCTCCAATCCAAATGTAATATCCAGAGAAAAAGATAAAAGTGCAAGTTGGGTTATGGATTCTAAAGCTAAGTAAAAATAAAACAGAAACTAGAGCTAAAAATAAACTGTTTAGGACTAACTTATCTAGTCTAGAGTAGATTTTCTTACTTATTCGAGATGTTTGAAATAGTGCTAATATTAACATCAAAACCCCTGCAAAAATTATATATAATGATAGCTCATAGAGTATTATACGACTTTCTTGCCATATAGGAGAGCCTGTATTAAAGCCTTCTACTAATACACCTAAGCCTAAACAATTCATACCATATGTAGAAGTCTGAATCTCAATGAAGGGACAAAAATGAGCAGCTACAAAACAGAGAAAACAAATCCAAAAAATGGTATTCCACTTCATAAGAAATTTATTAAATGGTATGAAATTATTCTACTAAATGTATTTCCAAGCCTATTTCGGGAATGTCTCCATCTTTTAAACCTAACCATCGATTGGCGATAGCCATCCCCAAACAGCTAAAAGCCCATAGTTGAAAGCCCAAGAGTCGTTCCATTTCTACACTATTTGCTCTTTCAAATAGACCAATTCCAATCATAACCAAAATGATGAGTAATAAAGAATTGTCTAGAGAGTTTTTGTGCAGCATGGTATAGGCCAATACTCGTACTCCCTTCATCTGCAAGAAACACAAACTTAGGACTAATACTCCTACAAAGATGATGCAAAAAGTCATAACTTGCAAGACCGTTCGAACAGGCTGCTCTCTGAAGAATTGATCTTCTGGAAATGCTTCTATGAATAGGTTTAGGCCTGAACACTCTACTGTGACACTAGAATTCCTAACCCATATGAAAGGTATGAAATGTGCCAACACAAAAATTATAAAAAAAAACCAAAACCATCTTTTTGCTTGTTTCATATGTAATCTATTAAGAAAGCTTTTATCTTTAGAGAATATTAGATTTTTGTTTTTAGCAAAACAAGTCTATTACTTAGCAGTAAACAACTCAACTTGCCAAATAGTTAAAGACCTTATATTGTTACTTAAACAAGTTCAAATTTTTTGAATCTTAGACCAATGCTAACCAATGGCTAAAAGCGCTAATAAATTACGAAAAAAGTACTACGAAAAGTTCCTTGAGACACTCAATGGGTTGAATGAGGCACAGCGGCAAGCAGTTGATATTATAGAAGGTCCTGTATTAGCAATCGCTGGTCCAGGTACTGGGAAAACGCATATCCTAACGGCTCGTATTGGTCAAATATTATTACAGACAGATACACAGCCACACAATATTCTTTGTCTGACATTTACGGAGGCAGGTGTGCATGCTATGCGTCAACGCTTACTAGAGTTTATAGGGCCAGAGGCACATCGAGTACATATTTATACCTTTCACTCTTTTTGTAATAAGATTATTCAAGAAAATCTTGATCTTTTTGGTCGTAATGACTTAGAACCACTTTCTGATCTAGAACGGGTAGATATTATTCGAACTATTTTAGATAATCAAGATATAGAGCATCCTCTCCGAATCCATCAGCGTGATCGATATTACTATGAAAATCATTTGCGTGATCTTTTTAATAGAATGAAATCGGAGCGTTGGACACCTGAGTCTATTAATGAAAAGATAGATGAATATTTAGTAGATTTACCCTCTCGACGAGAGTTTATCTATCAGCGCAAGCATGGAAAGTTTCAGAAAGGAGACCTAAAAACGGAACAAATTAATAAAGTGGTGGTCAGAATGGAGCAACTTCGTCAAGCAACTCAACTGTTCACAGAATACAAAAAATTATTGCATCAGCGTCGTCGTTATGACTACGAGGATATGATCTTGTGGGTCTTGGAGGCTTTTGAGCAACATCCATTCTTACTAAGAACCTATCAAGAGCAATATTTATACATATTGGTAGACGAATTTCAGGATACCAATGGTGCTCAAAGTACGATTATCAAACAGCTAATAGAGTATTGGGAGCAAAGCCCCAATATATTTATAGTAGGGGATGATGATCAGTCTATTTATGAGTTTCAAGGGGCCAGAGTCAAGAATATGATTGACTTTTATGAGGAGTACAAGCAATCTATAGCTCTAGTTATTCTAAAAGAAAACTATCGATCATCACAGCATATTTTAGATGCATCGCAGAGTGTTATTGATAATAACGAACTGCGTATTCTAAGCCAGTTGCAAGAACTAAATTTAAATAAAGAATTGGTTGCTTGTCATCAAGATTTTGCCAATTCTCCAGTACAAGTACAAATAGTAGAATACCCTAATAGAGCACAAGAAGAGGTAGATATTGTGATGCAGATAGAACAGCTCAAAAAAAAGGGAATTCCATTAAACGAGATTGCAATTATTTTTGCTCAGCACAAACAAGCTAAGGATATTGTGAAATTGCTCGAAAAACGAGGGATACACTACGAAACGAAACGTAGAATCAATATTCTAGAGCTGCCTATTATCCAGAATGTTCGGTTGTTGTTGAAATATATTACAAAGGAGTATGAACAGCCCTACAGTGGCGAAGATATATTTTTTGAACTCTTACATTTTGATTTTGTAGGTTTATTGCCTGCCGATGTCGCCAAATTTACGGCATTTATGGCGAGCGATACCAATCAAAAGTATCAGCAACGTGATTTCAAAGGAATGCTTAAATGGCGAGACACTCTTCGAGATACACAGCTACTAAAAAAGATAAAGCTTAAGCAACCCAAGAAGTTTAGAGAGTTTGGTGCGTTCTTAGATCAAGTGATTTTGGATGCACGAAATATGACGCTAGCTACGCTTTTGGAGCGCATCATCAATCATAGTGGATTGTTGCATTTTGTCACAGAGCATGCCCAAAAATCTTGGTATACTCAAGTCATTCATTCCTTTTTTGAATTTGTCAAAAGAGAAAGTTTCAAAAGTGCAAAACTAGGTCTGAAAGGCCTGTTGGATATTTTTAATCAGATGGATGCCAACCGTATTGGATTAGGTATTTTCAAAGTAACACATGCTGATGATGGAGTGCAACTTATAACAGCACACAGCGCCAAAGGATTAGAGTTTCAGTATGTATTTATGATCAATTGCCTCAAGGATTATTGGGAACCAAGTAGCAGCTATAGGGGGAGACGATTCACTTTCCCCGACACGCTTACTTTTTCGGATACTACAGATGCTTTAGAGGCCAACAGAAGACTATTTTATGTTGGTATGACTCGTGCTAAAGCACGTTTGCAACTTTCTTTTTATAAAGAAAATGAGGATAGAAAACCTCAGCAGCATGTTTGTTTTATAGATGAGATTTTGGCGGGAAATGATTTGGATATAGTCTCTAAAAAATTAGATAATGAGGACTTGTTAGATTGGCAAATATTAATGCTCTCTTCCTACAAACGTCCACGTATTAACCTACCAACTGCACCAACTCTAGATGCCCTTTTAGAAGGGTTCAAGATAAGTGTATCAGCACTCAATACTTACCTGAACTGTCAGTTAGGATTTTATTATCAGTATATACTTAGAGTGCCTTCTATGTCTAGTGAAGCAGCTGCTTATGGTACAGCAGTACACAATGCCTTGCAACGAATAATAGATACAGCCAATGCACACAAAAGCAAGAAACTACCTCATGTAGAGGAGTTTTTACTGACCTTCCAACAGGAGTTGGAGCGGCAACGCCCATATTTTACAACGGATAGTTTTGAACATAACAAACAGTTGGGCTTAAGACAGTTGCCTAGGTATTATGAGGCAAGAGCTGAACTGTGGAACAACTCTCTTAAAAAAGATCTTATTCTAACAGAAAAAGCCTTTCGGAATGTAGAGATAGATGGAGTGCCAATCACAGGAGTTATAGATAAGGTTGTTGTGCATTCGCACAATGGCCGAAAACGTATACAGGTTATCGACTACAAGACAGGCATGCTCAAAAGGGAACGCCTGCAACCAGCATCTACCAAAAAACCTTTGGGAGGAAACTATTGGAGACAATTACTCTTCTATAAAATATTGCTCGAAACAGCCAACTTTACTAACTATAAGGTGCGTTCAGCAGCTATAGACTATATCACACCAGATAAGAAAGGTACATTCCCGCTCAAAACTGTAGAGTTAGAGCAAAAAGAAGTCAAAATAGTAAAAGAGTTGATCAAGGCAACTTATGATAATATAATGAACCATCAATTTGCAGAAGGTTGTGGAAAACGAGGTTGTAAATGGTGTAATTTTGCTCGACGTAATGTTGTGGTAGACAGTTTTAATAATGAAGAGGCTGAAATGATGGATGATTAATACATTATAACCATGAAAAAGCTAATAGTTCTTATTTGTTGTTTCTGTACAGTTATTGTGCATGCCCAAAAAGCTAAAAAGCTCTTATTGATAGGTATTGATGGATGTAGAGGTGATGCTTTGATCGTTGCCAATACACCCAATCTAGATTCATTGATGAGTACAGGTCTGTATACAACACATGCTCGAACCATTACGCCAACCTACAGTGCCTCAGGTTGGTCTTCTATGCTGACAGGTGTTTGGAACACGAAACATAGAGTGATCAACAATCTATTTATTCCAAATGATGTAGAGCATTATCCTCATTTCTTTAATTATATAGAAGAGCATAATACTGCCCTCAATACAGTTTCTATTAGTCAATGGGCACCAATCAATTCCAAAATTATAGATAAAGTTGATTATAAAGTAAGCCCAAAATCAGGAGCAGCTGTGGCTGAAGAAGCTATTCAGCAACTCCAAAAGGATGATCTAGATGCTATGTTTTTGCATTTTGATGATGTTGACCATGCTGGACACATTAGTGGGTTTAGTCCTTACAACTCTCGTTATATCTATAAAATAGAAAAGGTAGATAGCTTAATTGGCAGAGTGCTAAAACAGTTGAGAGACAGACCTAATCTGAACCAAGAAGATTGGTTAGTGATGGTAAGTACAGATCATGGGGGTATTAATATTAGTCATGGAGGGCCAACAACTATAGAAAGAACTACTTTTTTGATTTTGAATGGTAGCAATCTGCCTAAATTAGGATCAATGCAGCCTAATAAAAAGACTATCAAAAATAAACCTTACCTAACTTTTGATGGCAAAGATGATTATGTTGTTATTCCTGCTCATAAGAATTATAATTTTGATGATAAAGATGGTTTTACCATAGAATGTAGAGTCTGTAGTAACGGATGGGAAGGTAGTCCTGCTGTTTTAGCAAATAAAGGGAGAGATGCTGGGAAAAAGAAAGGCTTTGTTTTAGCTGCACACAATAATGGTAAAATCTGGAAATTTAACTTAGGAGATGGAAACAGTCGAGTAGATATCTTGGGAGATACTATTAATGATGGGAAGTGGCATCATTTAGCAGTGAGTGTTAAGTATTCTGGTAGCCTTAGAATGTATCAAGATGGGCAACTTATAGATGTTAAACATTTGAATAAACTATCCAATTTCAGTAATAAGAATCCTATTGTCTTGGCACAAGATATTACAGAACAATATAAAAGCTTTTTCAAAGGAAATATAGATGAGTTGAGGGTTTGGAACACAGCTTTAACAGATTCTATACTAGCTCAATGGTCTTGCCAAGATATAGACAAAACACACCCTTCTTATTCTAATTTAATAGGCTATTGGAAATTGAAAAGCAGCAACCAAAAGCTGTTAATAGATCATGCTTTTAATAAGCATCATGGAAAATTGAAAAATAAACTTGGTAGAACAAAAGAAACTGTAGAATATTCAGATTATAGTCATTTCCCTGAAATGGTAGATATTGTGCCTACTGCTTTAGATCATTTGGGCATTCCCTTAAATACTGTTTGGCAACTAGATGGACATTCTTTGTTTGGGAGAGAATATTCTAAAAAAAAGATTACCAAAAATCAATTTGAAATCTCGAATATGAAAGGGAAAATAAGACTTCATTTCCCTAAAGAGTTGGATGAGAATATCCAAGTTTATCTGATAAATTCAGATGGTGTTCGGTTATATTCCGAAAAAGTACTCGTCCGAAAACTCCGAATGGCTACTTTGAATAAAGACTTTTCTTTTTTGAAAAAGCCCACCTTTATTCATGTCAAAACTAAACAAGGTGTATTAAGAGCAAAGTGGTTAGAATAGAAATAAGGAAAATGATGGATAGTTAGTTGAAAAAAATAACGGATATACATTTTGTGGCAACTAATTTAATTCAATCCATTACACTTATACATTAATCCAATTTTTTTGAGGTAAATAGGATATTTTTATAATTCTATTTGTAATAAAAATGTAACCAGAATAATGTTAAAAATAAAATTTGACATTTTTTTGGTAATATATTGACATTTTCTATCGCTTTTTTTAAGTTTGTGTCCCAATATTTTGCTAACTTTATATGGTATAAATATATACCAACACAAACCCCAAATTATTCATCCTAAAACCATTTAGGGTGAGGTATTCTTTTTTATAATTTTCGAAATACAACTAGTTTATGAAATGTAGGAATTTATTTACTCTACTATTTTTGCTGTGTACTACCAACATCATGTGGGCTCAAATCGCCAACAAAGATGTAGAGCCACGCAGTTTTACACAAACGCTGATTAGCACAAATGTTCCAACCGTACAGGTGGATCGTCCTGCTAATGAAGCAGAGATCCTAAAAGGTCACCACCAACGTGAGGAAGATGGCCTTTCACCTTTTATTGGTTGGATAGTACCCTCCAATATTACATTGAACAATTCAGGAAGATGGGATGTATTGCCTGATGGAAGCAAACTATGGCGTTTGCAAATAACATCAGCAGGAGCACAGAGTTTGATGCTTTATATGGAAGATTTTTGGATTCCGAAGGGAGCTAGAATCCATATTTATACTCCTAATAAACGTCATATAGATGGCGCCTTTGATCACCGCAATAACCATGATCATGGAAATATGGTAATGGGTTTATTGCCAGGAGAAACAGTGATTGTAGAATATCTTGAGCCAATGAATGTAAAACCTGGTCGGTTTACTATATCAGAAATAGGACATGCTTATAGAGATATTCCAATGTACGGAGCAGAAGCCATGTCTACAGAAGCATCTGTTACATTTGGTAGTTCCGCAGGTTGTCAAGCTAATGTTAACTGTTCTCCAGAGGGTACGGGCAAAGGTAATCAGCGTGATGCTGTTGCTCGTATTATCGTGAAAACTAGTGCTGGATTTGGATATTGTACAGGTACTTTAATCAACAATGTACGTCAAGATTGTACACCTTATTTCCTAACAGCATTGCACTGTGGACTAGCTACGCAAGGAGTGAATAGTTCTATAGCAAGTACAGCAGATTTCAACCAATGGCGCTTCGATTTTAATTTTCAAGCAACAGGTTGTAGCAATCCAGGGTCATCTCCAAGTTTTAACTCTATAACTGGAGCAACATTACGTGCACATAGTAACGATGGTGGAGGAAACTATGGGTCAGATATGTTATTATTAGAGATACAAGATCCTTCAAGTACTTTACCTACTTATGGAACCTATTTAGCAGGTTGGGATAGAAACTTTGTAGTGTCGACAGGAGGCTATGGGATTCATCACCCTGCGGGAGATATTAAAAAAATTACAAACCACAATGGTTCTACTAGCATCACTAGTTGGGGCCAACTGACAGGACAAACTAACCCTATAGCCAATACTCACTGGGCATTGCAATGGTCTGTTACCACTAATGCACCTAATGGAGGTGATACAGAAGGAGGTTCTTCTGGTTCTGGGTTGTTTAACTCTTCAGGTAGACTAGTTGGATCGCTTACTGGAGGTAATAGTACAGTTTGTCCAAATGGGGGAGACAATAGTTTTTATGGAACAATGACCCATCACTGGGACCAAAATGGAACAACGGCTAACCGTAGACTAAAAAATTGGTTAGATCCAGACAATACAGGTGCAACTACTTTGGATGGTACCATTATGCCTTGTGCAGCTAGTGGAGATGATGCAGGTATTGAGTTGGTTCAAAATCCTATGAACAATACTTACTTGTGTGATAATCCATTTATACCAGAAGTGGTCTTACGCAACTTTGGTAGCACTACCTTGACTTCAGCTACTATCAATTATCAAATAGATAATGGCCCAGTTAGCACACAAGCATGGACAGGTTCTTTGGCTTCTGGTAACACAACTACTGTTACCTTGCCTTCTACATCTATTACACCAGGTACTGGCTTTACTTTTAGAGCATATACTACCAATCCTAATGCAACTACAGATGGTAACTATAGCAATGATACTGCTACAGCTTATACGGTGCATTTAGTAGCAAATGCGCCACCATATTCAGAAGCCTTTAATGCAGGTGCTGCACCTGGAAATATTGCTATTTCTGATGGAGGTGCTGATGGTCTTGAATGGGAATATACTACAGATGCTACTGCTAGTGGTTCAGGTGCTGGTTTTGGTAGCTTTATGTATGATAATTATAATCCTCCTAATGGAAATGGAGTAGGAGTGTTAGATTGGTTCTATTTACCAACATTTGATTTTTCAGGACAATCGGGGCATCAAATGACTTTTGATGTAGCCTATGCACAATATGGTGCAGGAAATAGTGATAGCTTAATTGTTGTAATTAATTCTACTTGTGGAACATCCTTTACGCCAATATATTTTAAAGGGGGTACTGATTTGTCAACGAATGGAGGAACGCCTCTGACTTCAGAGTTTACACCTACTGGTACTCAATGGAGAAACGAATCTATTGATTTATCTGCTTATGCAGGTGCATCACATGTTCGTATTGCTTTTATTAATCTATCTGGTTGGGGTAATCGTTTGTTTGTAGATAATATTAATGTACAAGCAGGAGCCGTAACATTATTAGATGATGCTGGTATTGATTCTATAGCTAATCCAGCAGACAATACTGTATTCTGTACTTCTCCGTTTGATCCAGAAGTAAGAATACGCAATTTTGGTACTTCTAATTTGACTTCAGCAACTATCAACTATCAAATAGATAATGGAGCTGTAAGTACTTATGCTTGGACAGGTAACTTGGCACCTAATGCCTCTCAATTAGTTACCCTTCCATCTATGGCAGGTCCTGGAACAGGCGCGCCATTTACTTTTAGAGCATATACTTCTAGCCCTAATGCAGGAACCGATAACGATATCACCAATGATACGGCAAGTGCTTATACGCAAGAGATAATAGGACAGCCATTACCATATTCTGAAGCAGTAGACGCAGGTACTGTGCCATTAGGTTTGACAATAGCCCAAAGCCCTGTAGATACCATTACTTGGCAATATACAACAGGAGTAAGTGGATATGGCACAGGGATAGGAGTGCCAGCAACGAACAATGGGACATTATTATTTAATAATTTTAGTGTGGATATTAGTGGAACATTAGATTACTTGTTCTTGCCTTGGTTGAACCTTGCTGGACAAACAGGTGTTCAAATGACTTTTGATGTTGCTTATTCACCATATAATGCAACCTACAGTGATACTTTGGATGTATTAATTAGTACGGATTGTGGTCAAAGTTATACTACTCTTTATTCTAAAGGTGGTGCAGACTTGTCTACTAATGGAGGCGTTTCAACTGGTGCGTTTCAACCTGCTGCTAACGAATGGCGTACAGAAACAATTTCTATCCCTAATGGACTGAATAATGTACGAATCGCTTTCTTAAATCGAAGTGGATATGGAAACTATCTTTATGTAGATAATATTAATATCCAAGCGGCAGTACCTTGTAACTTAACAGCAAGTGTAGGTTCTTCTAGTAATGTAACTTGTAATGGTGGTTCTGATGGTAGTATAACGATAGCTGCTGCTAATGGAACTCCAAATTATAGTTATGATATAGGAAGTGGAAATCAATCTAGTGCCACATTCTCTAATTTAACGGCAAGTACTTATACCATAACCGTAACAGATGGTGCTGGTTGTACAGCTACTACTTCTAACACAATTTCTCAACCTTCTGTAGTTTCGGGTAGTGTGAGTGCTCAGCAAAATGTATCTTGTTTTGGTGATAATACAGGCTCTCTAACTATTGCAGCAAGTGGAGGAAGTGGAACAGGATATACTTACAATAGAGGTACAGGAGCACAATCGAGTGGTGTATTTACAGGTTTGATAGCTGGTTCATATACAATTACAGTGTCAGATGGAAGTGGATGTACAGGAACTGTTTCTGGAACAGTGACACAACCTGCTTCAGCTCTAACTGCTTCTGCTGGAACACCTACTAACCCAACATGCTTTGGAGGTACAGGAAGCGTTCTTATCTCAGCAAATGGAGGAACTTCTTCATATACTTTTGATATTGGATCAGGTTCTCAGTTAAATGGAAGTTTCTCTAATTTATCTGATGGAACTTATACTGCAACAGTAACTGATGCATTAGGTTGTGAGACTACAACAGGCGTAACAATAACTCAACCATCTTTAGTAAATGCTTCTATTTCTTCGTCTACTAATGCAAGTTGTAATGGTGCTACAGATGGTGCAGTTACTTTAACAGCAAGTGGAGGAAGTGGTTCTGGTTATACATTTAACCTAGGATCAGGATCACAATCAAGTGGCTCATTCTCGAATTTAGCATCAGGGTCTTATACTGCAACTGTAGCTGATGGAAATGGATGTTCTACTACATTGCCAGTTAATATAGGAGTGTCTTCTACTGCAATTTCAGCTTCAGCTAGTGCAACTTCTAATTTTGGAGGTTCTAATGTTAGTTGTAATGGTTCTAGTGATGGTACTGCTACTGCAACATCTACTAATGGAAGTGGTGCTGTAACTTATGTATGGAGTCAAGGATTTACAGGAGCTGCTGCATCTGGCTTATCTGGAGGAACTTATACTATAACAGCTACAGATGCTGCTGGATGTAGCGATGTAACGTTTGTAACTTTGACAGAACCTAGTGCTGTAAGTGCAACTATTAGTAGCCAGACTAATGTAGATTGTAATAGTAATAATACAGGAGCGTTGACAGTAAGTGGGTCAGGTGGAACACCTAGTTATACTTATAATATAGGCTCAGGAGCACAATCAGGTGGAACGTTCACAGGTTTAACAGCTGCTTCTTACCTTATTACAGTAACTGATTTGAATGGATGTACTGCATCTACTTCTGGAACAATAACAGAACCTACTGCTCTTGGAGCGTCTGCTACCGATAATGGAAATGGGTCTACTACAGCATCAGGTGCAAATGGAACTCCAAATTATACATACTTGTGGGATGCAAGTGCTAGTAGTCAAACGACAGCTACTGCAACAGGTCTTACAGGAGGCACTTATAATGTAACTGTTACGGATGCTAATGGATGTACAGCAACAGCTTCTGTATCTGTTGTTATCACAGGTATAGATGATGTACCTAATGTAGAGCAGTTTGAGGTAAATCCAAATCCAAATACAGGGCAATTTACTATACAAGTAAGCTTACTGAAAGCACAAGATGCTACTGTTCGTGTGACAAATGTATTGGGACAAAACTTATTAGAGTTCAATAAGAAAGCTCAAGAGTTTAGTATTCCTATTGACATACAAGAACAAGCAAGTGGAGTTTACTTTATTACGTTAAGTACAGACGAGAAAGCGATCACGAAAAAAGTAGTGGTTGATAAACAATAACAGGTTGCTAACTGGAAAGTTAGCCTGTATAAATAAAAATGCGAGTCACCAATTTGGTGCTCGCATTTTTTTGTATTATAAAGTTAGATATAGACAAAGAGTTTTATTAAAACGTGAATTAGGTATTAAAAAAAGGTTCAACTGGACTAAAAAATCAGCAAGAATGGAAATGCTTCTGAATAAGAGTAGTAGTTTCTTGTTTTTAGTTAATCAGTTCAACAAATAATCAAATAATCAGCTACTACTTAACTAAGAAGTAAGGATGTAGTAGGTGGATTAATATAGGGATAAAAATAAAAGCTAATCCCAAGTTCACGTTATTATAATCCAGCTGTGGTATTTCCTGGCATTGGGTCCCAATCTACTGATACAAATTTTTCCATCCAAGGCAGTTTCACAAAGGTATAGCCCCATGGAATAGATTTTAGTAAGATATCAAATACCTGTCTGGTTACTTTCATATTCCAACGATCAGTAGCTTCTTCTAGAGTTGCATCACGAACAATAAAAGACCCTCTAAGTCCATTGGGAGACATATTGGCAACAGCAGCCCAGTTTTTGGTTACCCCTATCAATAGTCCGTTGGCAACCCCCAATTCTTTTTCAGAAAAATCCATTGTTAAAGGAATTGGCGCTGCAATAGGGTAGTTGCACAAAATTTTATTTAAAACTAGTTCATTCTCAGGTGTCTGTATTTGGCCTGTAGCTACATATTGTAAAAGGTGTATCGCTCTAAATTGAGCCTCATCATCTACAAATTTGCTGTCTTTGGTATAGCCCAATACATCGTATAGACGAGTGATATAAGGAGAAATAACTACTAAACCTGCATTTCGGATATAAAGCATGTCAGGTATTGCTTTTACTTCTGCTTGGCGCTGTGGTTTTGGTGCTTTGAGTGGTTTGGGGATATCATCATCTCTTACCTCTAAGTCTTGAATCAAGAAATCTTGTCGTTGTTCTAGTTCTTCACGCTTAAAGAATTGTTGTTCTTTTTGAATTTGTATTTGCTCTTGGCGATCATTAATGATTTTGTTATAGTTTTTGATACGCATCCAACGGATTCTGGCAAAGATTCGAGGTAAGTTGTCTTTTGCTGCTTGAACCAATCTCTTGAGAGTACTATTCAATGCATTTTCTAGCATTGCATCAATATCTTGAGTTTGTTGTTTTTCTAAGGTAGAAATTTCTAATTCTAGTGCCTCTAACTGATGAAGTTCTTTAGTGTCTTCAATCTTTGTGATTAGGCGTTGTCGAGCAACTTGGAAAATGCGTAGGTATTCTACAAAGTCGCGTCGTTGTTTGTTTACTATACTTTGATAGAGTGTGGTCTGTATGCGTTCTATCTTGAATAACGAGTCTAAGGTTTCTTCGTCTTTGCTAAGAACCTTATTTTGATTAATGTATTGGGTCAGCTTATCAATATCAAGTTGTATTGCATTCCATCTTTGCAAGAGCTCAAATACAGATAATTTACTGAAATTTTGAAGAATATATCGTTGAGCATTATCTATATCTAGCATCCACTGTTGAGGATCAAGATCGCTAATTTTTAAGCTCAATTTACGCATGAGTTCTTCCTGTTCTCTTTGGAGACTGGTGTAGTATTCTGTTTGATCTTCTTGCTCTTTTGCGGGTTGTAATGCCTCTTTCCCCAACTCAGAAAGTTCTAAGATTGGTTCGCTTGGTTCATCTAATCTAGGAACTTTTGTAGCTTCTTCCAACTCTTTGTTGAGGGAGTCGATACCAGTGGTAATGTTTTCAATTTGAGTTCGAAGTTTTCTCAATAAACTAGGTTCCTTTCTTCTTAATATATTGAGCTGACCTTGTATTTGAGCTAAACGTTGTTGCAGGTTAATGCGTTTAAGAGCAAGGTCGCTAGGTGTTTCTGCTAATGATTTTTCTATTTTTTCAAACTCTGCTTCTAATTTCAGAATGGCATTGTACAACTCATCCATTGGGACTTCTTGTTCAGGAATTCCTTTAGACTCTAAGGTCTCTCGTGAAAGGATATAGAGTATTTTTTGACTATGAGCATTATAACCCTTCATCAAATCATTGATTTGTTGTTGTAAGTTAGCCCTAAGCTGGATATCATCAGTTCCTTGGCTCTGATTTTTGAGCAATTCTATCTCTAAAGCAAGCAAGGAGGCGGAGAAAGAGCTATTGAAACTACCTTTGTGGTTTTGTGTTATTCGCTTCCATTCTCCAACAATAGCAATTGCCTTTCTTGACGTTCGTTGCCCTAAACCGTTGATAAGCGTTTTTAGATATTCTATGATTTCGAAAGAGCCTCTATTTTTTACGAAATAAAAGAGGAGTTCTTCTTTTGCAAAGTCAAATACATCGTTTCCTAATAGATTTTTGATGTCTTTGAAGTAGTTCATAGAAACAACTACTGCTTGTGGTTTGACAAACTGCACAATATCCCAAAATGTATCATCCGACATTTTTTGAGCTATAAAACTTCTCGTATCGTTAAGCTGGAACAATGCACCTAAAAGTTGTAACATTATTTTTCGATTGAACTGCATTTGATCTAAGAATAGATCTTCCAATTTTTCGATGCTACCAAAGCCTGAGGCTATTGCATTGTCTGTGATTTTTGAATGTTGAAGGACATCTGCCAGTAGTTTTACTTTCTCTTCTGTACTGAGTTCTTTCTTCGCACTTTTTTTACGTTGCTCTACTGATCTACGAAGGATTTCACGCTCTACTTTTTTAGTGTTAGGTTCTCGTTTGAGCGATTGAGCTATACTACCCAATGAGCCAATAACCTTATTAGGGAAATTTTCTCCTAAGTTGATAATAAAACCAAATAAACGGAGCAAAGAAATACCAAATCCTTTAGCTGTCTCGGACAAAATATGTCGGACAAAATCATTATCACTAGAAGCAGATCGACCTTGGAGGAAAAATTCAACAATCTTACTCCATTTGAAGTTTTTAACATCTACTGCTTTTAGCTCAACAAATCCTTGAGCTAGATATATATGCTCTAATGTCTCGATCTGACGATTAATAATATTAAAGTGGTTAGAATATAGTGTTTTGAATAAGTTGGTTAGTGTATCATCAGAGAGTTGTGTAACTAAACGTTGTACCACCACGGGAGACTTGCCTACTCGTTGTAAGGCACTGCGTAAGGCATTTGGGTTCTCTTTGGAGAACTGAATAACAATTTCTTCAATACTTTGATTTTTGTATTGTTCAGCCCACCAAGGCTCAGAGCCATACTCCAAAAAGAATATTAAAAAGTCCATCTTAGATCTAGAAGATGCTGCTTTTTGAGCTTCCTTGAGTGGGTCCCGTTTGAGCTCCGTATCTAATTCTTTAGATGTTTTGCGCATCTGTGCTATATAGTCATCTATTTTGACTATATCTTTTTGGAGCTTTTCTTTTTGTTTGATCAATTTTCGACGCTCTGCACCAGATAAATCTTGTTTTAGTGCATCATCTATTTCTGCAATATATAGGTGGAGTCGTTGTTTGTCACCACTAAGTTGTTTTATTGATTTTTCGATACCACGCTGATATTTGCGTAGCTGACGTTCGGTGCGCTCCAATTTTTTGATATCCTGACTCTTAGGGCTAGGAAGCAATTTTTGACGATTGTCTAATAGGCGTTTGATATTGCCTGACAGGAGTTTTTGAAGGTCATTAAACTCTTTATCTATTCCTTTTAGGGTACGGGATATTTCCGTTTTTCTATTTTTCAATGTGTCTTCTTGTTCTGCTGTTAATTTACTTTCATCTTCCAATTGTTGGTCAATCTCAGCCAATTCTTTTTCCAATTTATCTTGTTCATCTAGGAGTTGTTCCATTATTAATGGAGCATCTTCTTCGTCAAATTCTTCCAATTGCTTATCTAGTCTACCAAGTTGTCTACTGAGTAATATTCGCTCTTTTCGTAGAGTTTCTAGCTCTTGTTCGCTTAGTGTTTGATCTTCTTTATTTAAGAGTTCTTTGATCTCATTGATGCGTTCTTCTGCAGTTTGCTTGTCTTTTTTTATAGATTTAACATGCTGCTCTTCTTTTTTATTTTGGTCTTCCATTTGCTGAAAGAGAGACTCCAATGCAGATGTAAGTTCTGGGCGAAGTGTGATGTCTTGTTTCTTTCTGCGCAAACTCTGAAAGACTTCTTTTAGTAAGTACTTGTATTCCCAACCTATATTTTTACTCAAATTTTTGATAAGGACTAATAAGAAGGTTTGCTTGATAAATTTTTGCTGTCGAATACCCAAAAAATATTCTAATCCTGCTTGCAGAACAATCGCCTCCAATTGCATTTTAGATATTTGCTTAATGGTTGTTTTTCGAGCTTTGATAAACAAATGAAATTCCTCTATAGATCGATCTATGAATTTTAAGTTGGCAGCAGAGGTCTCAAATAGTTTATAAATACGGTCTTTTGAAAACTGATAGCTTAGACGTCTCAAGAACTGAGGGTCTCTAAGGTTACCTTGTATTTTTCGTTTCAATCCAAAGAAACGCTCATCTAATAAGCGATCATACAAATCTTGTATCACAACTTTATTGGTGACTGCTGCCCACTGAGGAATGGAACCATATTTTAGGAAATATTCAAATAGATCCAAGTCTGTTCGGGCCTCTTTCTTCTTTGTCTTTTCAATTTCTTTTAGACGCTCCTTATCAACTTTCTTTTTCGTTTTAGCATCCTTATACACTTCTTTTATCAGTCTTCCTGATTTACCAGAAGATGAGTCTATTGCGCTTTGTTCAATAGCATCCTTTTGCTCTTCTTTAGGGCTAATAACATTACCTTGAGCATCGATAGCTTCCCCCTCAGCATTTATTAGCTGTCCTTTAGGGTTTATTTTTCTACCTTTAGAATCAATTAAATCGCCACTTCCATCTATTTTTTTTCCTTGAGCATTCACCAAGTTTCCATCAGCATCAATCTTTTTCCCTTTCAAGTTAGCTGCCTTAAAAGATAGGTAACCTTTATTGGTAGATTTAGATTCTACAAAACTAAAATCAATGTGTCGTTCCAATATTATTGTACCCTTTTTGCGGTCAATAACACGTTTGCTAATAAGCTTACCCGTTCTGGAATCTATTATGCGTTCTTCTTTTATGGTCTCTACTAAAAAACCATCACTAGACAGTAAACTTTTGTTAGATTTCGCTGTACTCGTTTTTCGCAAAAATTTCTTTTCTAGCTTTTCGATTACATGCTGTGTAAAACCTTTTTTGTCCCACTTTAGAAGGCCTTTTGCTGCCCCCATAGATATTGATTCGGAGGAAGAAAAAGGGGAATTGTATGCTTTAAATAAGCCTTTGGGTGAAGAACCTGTAGTTGTTAGAGGACGATCAGTGCCACCAACACTCCCTTTTCGCTCTAAATCTTGTTTAGTAATTGATTTGGTCATTCTCCGTTGAGCTTCCTCTATCAAGTATTCTACAATAGCAGAAACACTAGCTTTTTCGGTCTTGATGACACTGGTTTGGTATTGTTGTCTATAGCGTTTTTGTATAACATTGAGTTGTCGAACTACTTTGGAGATACTTCCACCATAGGTTATTTGTATAATTTGTTCTAAATGCTGCTTAGATAACTGATATAAAATTCGCCTCTTAACATGAGATTGCTTTCCTAGCAATAAGACTAATTTAGTAGTTGCTAAGGGCTTTTCGCTGATAAGATGTTCAAAGAGTGCTTGAAAATCTAGATTTTCTTTTGGATCGGCCCAAGAAGGGTAGTATCCTGTCGTTAAAAAATGTTCAAATAAAGCTATTTTAGAGAGTTGTATACTTTTAGGTATTAAGGTTGTGCGGCCTTTAGCTGCTTCCTTTTTTTGTACCTCTTCTATCGCTTTTTTTACAGCTTTTTTTGCACTTGCCTTAAATTCCCGTACAATAGTTTGATCTAAATCTGCAGTCTTTAAAAACGTTATATTCGATAAATTGATATTGAGGTTATCTAAAGTAACATGTACACCCGGAGGTACCATCTCTGAAAAAAGGCGGTCCAATTCTTCTCCTATCTTAGTTTTGTGCAAGTACAAGATTCGATCTTGAATTGACTTGATTTCTTCTTTAGAAACACCTTTTAGTCGTACATTGATAATTTGGTGTTCTATTATATGATGTTCTCTTTTGCTCATGTAGTATTTGTCAGCTATATATATACAAAATTAGTTTAGACTAATTTTGAAAAGTGTTAAGTTGGATATGGTATTGATTTTAACAGTAAAAATTTAGAACAGGTTCTAAGCTAATCTATAAAGATAAGAGATATTGATGGAAAAGTTTACAATTGCAAGGCGAGGTTTTTTGTTTATTGATTTAGTAGGGTCAATGCAATGCACAGATATGCTTGGAATTAAGTTGTATAGCCAGTTTCTGATGCGA
Source organism: Aureispira sp. (assembly GCA_024222455.1). Lineage (GTDB taxonomy): Bacteria > Bacteroidota > Bacteroidia > Chitinophagales > Saprospiraceae > JAAEPD01. Next base: position 4,566 of record JAAEPD010000131.1, on the reverse strand, counting down.
TGTTGGAAAGCACTCGATCGAGTTTTAATGGATTTGGAATGGTTAGAAGTTTATCAATATGTAGGGGATGGAGTGATTTTGACTTGGGAAAAGCTAGAACAGACAACTGCTGCATTGAATGTATTCTATGATTTTCAAACTATTTTAGAGCAGCAACAAGTTCACTTTGAAAGAGATTTTTCCTGCCAGCCCATATTTAAAACAACTGCAAGTATTGGTGAAATGGTAGAAGCTTTTATTCCTAACAATAATAAGCCTACAAAAGCATTTTATGGTTATGCAATCAGTATTACAGCTAGATTGCAATCATTTTTGTCAACTTATCAGGAAACTTTATTGGTTAGTAAAAATGTTATCTCTTGTATTGATAAAAAGGCTTTGAAAATAGAATTTCTTTGTGAAAGCAATGTCAAAGGACTTCAGAATCCTATAGCAGTTTATGCTATATCTAGGCAACAAGTTTATTAATTCTAGCAATTGCCTTATATTTGCAGTATAGTTATTAAATTAAGTGCTAGTCTGTATATTTTACATTGAATTTTAACAGACTAATTATTAAGAGTTTATTGTTATGTTACAAACATTATTGTATTATCGTTATGCGCGTTTAGAGAACGCAGAAGAATTTGCTAAAAAACATCTTAAGTTTTGTAAGGAGTTAGGGCTCTTGGGGCGTGTTATTGTAGCTCCTGAAGGACTCAATGGTACTATATCAGGTACAAAGGAGCAGTGTAAAACTTATATGGATACCATAGAGGCCGATGAGCGCCTATCGGGTGTGCATTGGAAAATAGATGAGGTAGAGGAACCTTCTTTCTTGAAGATGCATGTTCGTTATAAGCCAGAAATTGTAAATTCAGGGTTGCATACAGAGGTTGATCCTTTAGAAAAAACTGGTGTGCATTTGACCCCAACTGAGTTTAAGGAGATGAAAAATAGTGAGGATGTTGTAGTTGTAGATGTACGTTCTAACTATGAACATAATGTAGGGAAATTTAAAAATGCAATCACCTTTGATATTGATAATTTCAGGGAGTTTCCTGACAAGGTAGATGAGTTCAAAGAAAAGTATAAGGATAAAAAAATCCTAACTTATTGTACTGGTGGTATCAAATGTGAAAAAGCATCTGCTTTCTTACTCAAAAAAGGGTTTAAGGATGTGTATCAGTTGCATGGAGGTATTATTAATTATGGTAAAGAAGTAGGAGGAGAGGATTTTGATGGCAACTGCTATGTATTTGATAATCGAGTTCAAGTACCTATCAATACAGTTAATCCAACGGTTATTTCTAGATGCCTCAACTGTGGTACACCTACTGTGCGTATGGTCAATTGTGCTAATCCTCATTGCAATGACCATTTTGTGCAATGTGAAAATTGTGGTGGTGAAATGGAGGGCTCTTGTTCTACACAATGTGGTAAGTCTCCGTTCAGAAGAGAATATAACGACAAAGGCTATTATGTACGTATTCCTAATGATGGGAAGCATTAGTAGTTTATAGTTGGCAGTTTATAAGTAGCCCTTGTATTTACTAGTAAATACAAGGGCTTTTTGATTGTTTTATACAGCTAAAGCTTCTTCTAACACTTGTGTTTGTATCGTTGTCTGATTTGCATTGACTAATACTTTATTTAGGACGATACTAATGTTTGGATTCTTGCGCCAAGCAGGTTTGTAAAGCTGTTTAAGATTGATTTCTCCCACCAAATAATTATACTCAGCAGATTCAAAACGTTGGAGAATGCATTGGAAATCATTCAAATCAATATCTAAAGGTGTTTGATAGCGAACGTAAACTTCTAAAAGTTGATCTTGACTATAATACGCCTCTGTATTTTGATGCAATTTTTTGTACTCATAGGAGTAATTATAAGTCAAGGCAGAAATATCAGATAACACAGCGGAACCTGTAGGTGTACTGCCTGCACCTTTACCCAAAAAGAATTGATGGTCTGTAAAAGCGCTCTCTACCAAAATGCCATTAAACTCATTTTCTACATTGGCTAATGGATGCTGTGCATCTACAAAAGTAGGTAAGACTAAACCTGTTATTTTAGCAGCTTCTTTTTTAGTATGTACTAACAGTTTTATGGTTTTACCTTGCTGCTGTGCATAGCTAATATCCTGCTCGTTGAGTTGTGTAATGCCATAGTTGAAAATCTCTTCAGGCTTGGTGAAAATCCCAAAAGCATGTAATAGTGTAATACATAGTTTATATTTAGGATCATAAGCTCCTATATCTAAAGTAGGATCAGTTTCTGCAAAACCTTTTTCTTGAGCTTCTGACAATGCCTGTACAAAGGATTTTCCTTCTTGTCGCATTTGCGACAAAATATAGTTGGTAGAACCATTAAAAATACCTTCTACAGAACTTAAAAGATCATTATCATAATATTCTTCTAGATTTCTAATGATTGGAATACTAGCACAGCAAGCACCTTCGTAAAGCAAAGGAGTGTTATAGGTTTGTTGCAACTCATACAACTCTTCTAAATGCTCAGCTACTAGTTTTTTGTTGGCTGTTACTACAGCTTTGCCTTGTCGAAGGGCAGTAGTAACAATCTGGTAAGCAGCTTCTGCATCATCCGTCAGTTCTACTACAATATCTATATCCTTGTTGAGTAGAATGTCCTCAGGATTGGTGGTGAAGTAAGATTGACTGATTGGCCTATCTTTGTGTGGGTGCTTGATACATATTTTTTGTATGCTAGCTCGGATACCTTTAGTGTTTTGCAATACTTTGTGGAGACCTTGTCCTACACAACCAAAACCAAATATACCTAGATTCAAATGTTTATTACTCATGTTCGTTGATGTTTAAATATGATGAATGAAGAAAGAGAAGATGAGGTCAACATGCTAAAACTCTGCAAAGATTTGAGCTTGCTTATTAGCTGAGGTTAATTGCTCAAAAGCTTGTTGCAGGTCTTGAATAAGATCGTCTGCATCTTCGATACCAACGGATAAACGGATAAGAGAATCTTGGATGCCTGTGCTCAATCGTTTTTCTCTAGGGACAGAGGCATGTGTCATATTAGCTGGATGACAAATTAGACTTTTGACACCTCCTAGACTTTCCGCCAAGTTGAAAAGTTTGGTGCTTGACACAAATTGGACAGCTTGCTCTGGAGTATCTTCTTTGAGCGAAAAGCTAACCACACCACCAAATGCTTTTTGCTGAACTTTAGCAATCTCATGGTTTTTGTGAGAAGGCAAACCTGGGTAATATATTTTATCCACCCAAGGACATTTTTCTAGAAATTGAGCCACTTTTAAGGCATTTTTACAGTGTTGTTTTACTCGTAAAGGCAGTGTTTGAATACCCCTAATGGTCAACCAGCTATCAAATGGGCTTAATATAGCCCCAGATGTATTTTGGAAAAACTTGATGGCCTCACTCAACTTAGGTGTTTTTGTGACTACAACACCCGCAATAACATCGCAGTGGCCTGATAAATACTTGGTTGCACTGTGTATAATAATATCAGCGCCTAAACTTATGGGCTGCTGTAAGGCAGGTGAAGCAAAGGTGTTGTCTACTACCAAAAGTGCATCGTGTTGGTGAGCTATTTTCCCGATAGCTTCGATGTCTGAAACCTTTAAGGTAGGGTTGGTTGGCGATTCTAACCAAACTAATTTGGTATTGGATGTAATTGCATTCAGCACATTGGTTGGATCGCTGGTATCCACATATTTAATCTGAACGCCAAATTTTTCGTAAACATGTGTAAATGTTCGGAATGTACCACCATAGATGTCATCTACAGCTACAATCTCATCTCCTGTTTTGAGCAGTTTGAGCACTGCATCTATCGCAGCTAAACCACTTGAAAATGCAAATCCTCCATCGCCACCTTCGAGGTTGGCAATTAGGTCTTCCAATACTTTTCGAGTAGGGTTGTTGCTTCGAGCATAATCAAATCCTTTGTGGACTCCTGGCGCTTCTTGCACAAAGGTAGATGTCTGATAAATTGGTGTGCTGATAGAACCTGTAAGTGGATCGATTGGCAACTGTCTTAAGATGTTTGTTTGCTGACTCATGACGCTAAAGTTTTTGGATGATGAATTATAAAAACTTATCTAAAAACAGCGTCGGGACTTGCCTAGAAAAGAAAAAATCTCTTCTAGACAAGCTAGAAGAGACCTTTCTGTATATATCGTTAGGTTAGGATATAATCGTTTGGATGCTCTTGCTATCTCATCTTTCTTCAAGTTAATTTGAAGTAGGAATTAGCACCTTGTCGCATTGACAGGTTGCTAAGGTTTCTCAGGGCCTGACCCTCCACCTTTCTAGATAAGTATTGATTGCAATAATCGTTGTAAAGAACGTTTTCTTTTGTGGTCACAAATTTAGGGGAGTTTAGAGGAGACTTCCAAATTTTTTTAGATTTATTTTTTCAACTAGAGATGAAATAGTAAGCTGATTGCTAAAGTATATCCTTAAGGTTTTGTTATGTAGTTTGTTGGTTGTTAGATGTTTGTGGGATAATTTGGGGTGCTGTAATTGAAAGGTGAAAAATGTAATTTTTTTTTAAACAAGTATGTGAAGTAAAATTTTTTTTAGT
>JAAEPD010000130.1 GCA_024222455.1 Aureispira sp. | reverse complement strand
TGAGTGTATCTGCATTTGATAAAACACCTATAAATCAACTACTTAGGTGTAAGCGATTACAGAATAGCACTAATGCCAGTTCTAATCAGTTGAATATCTTTGATTTATAACGCAACACTAATGAATTGACAAATATTATCAAATTCTTTATTCATGAGTTTATTTAAGATTGAAGTTGCTTGAATAAAACAAAGGTTAATCAATAGAATTGTAGAAATTATAATCTGTATTAGGAACATTTTCACTAATACCTAAGCCTCTAGCAATTGTAATTATCTGCCCTCTATGATAAGTACTATGATTAATGACATGCATTATGTATTCATACCTAGATAGCTTATTTTTTAACCAAGGTTGGTCTAGTACCAATTCTTCTATAAGCTCGCTTTTACTATATTGAGAAAAGGCAACTTTTATTTTAGAGGAGAGTTCTACAAGTTCTTTAAGTGTTTGACTAGCATCTTGGGGATCGGTACTCCAATTGACATTATCCAAATCGTCTTGAGTAATAAATTTTAGCCAAAAATCTTGAGCGAAATTAATATGTTCAATAGTTAAGTTGATAGATTCAAAACTTGAAGAGACCTTTTGGGTTAAAATACCTTTGGCTAATGTTCCTAGCCACTGTGCTAATTTTGCGTTTGCCCATTCATTATAGCCTGAATAGTTTGCTACTAATTTTGTTAAACTCATTATACTTTTTTACAATTCAGTTCCACAAAATTTACAAAAATCAGCATCCTTATCATGTCCTTCTTTCATACAAGTTTGGCAGGATTGAGTACTGTAGGCATCATCAGGTTTGTCATTCACAATTTCGGCTGTAACAATACCTGTAGGAACAGCGATAACACCATAACCCAAAATCATGATCATAGCCGCAATAAGTTGACCTAAAGGAGTGTGTGGCGCAATATCCCCATACCCAACAGTAGTCAGGGTTACAATAGCCCAATAAACACTTCTAGGAATGCTTGTAAAACCAGAATCTTGCCCACCTTCTACAAAATACATAAAGGACCCTAATACAATTGCCATCATCAATATAAACGTCAGAAAAACAATGATTTTGGGTTGACTAGCTCTGAGGGCTTTCATTATAGTGTCACCTTCTTTCAAGAATTTACCTAGTTTAAATACCCTAAATACCCGAATTAGGCGCAATGCTCGAACTGCTGCAAAATAAGGTGTTCCAGAGAAAAATAACCCAATATAAGTGGGCAAAATGGAGAGCAAATCAATTATACCAAAGAAACTGCCCGCGTATTTCATAGGTTTATGAATACAGATCAGACGAAGCACATATTCTATAGTAAACAAAATAGTAAACACCCATTCCGAAATGAAAAACCATTCTTTATATGCGGCATTAATACTGGCAACACTCTCTAACATTACGGCCAAGACACTCAATACAATAAGAATCAATAAAGCCACATCAAAAATTTTACCCATGGGGGTATCTGCTTCAAATATGACATCATGGATTTTATTTTGCCAAGGGGCAAGTTCTGAGCGATGTTTAGGTGTTTCTTGTGCCATTACTATTTCTACTGACTAGTTTTGATTATATTCGATCTGATTAAAATTATGATTCCCTTCTAAATGATTGATAATTAGATTGCTATTTGCTTTGTTGGGCATTGGGAACCATGAACTGCCAATAAAAATATAAAAATCTTGCTATCAATCGTCAATTAATACCCATTTACTTATGAATAAACGATGGATTGGAGTTATTCTCGGACCACTTTTTTATGCTATAGTATTGCTTTTTGTGCATCCAGAAGATATGAGTATAGAGGCTAATGCTATATTGGCTGCCACTGTTTGGATGGCTATTTGGTGGGTGACAGAGGCTGTTCCTATAGCTATTACGGCCTTGTTACCTTTGGTGCTTTTTCCCTTGTCAGGAGCAATGGATATCAAGACAGCAGGAGCTTCTTATGGACACCCAATTATATTCCTGTTTGTAGGTGGTTTCATGATCGCCACAGCCATTGAACGTTGGAATCTTCATAGACGGGTAGCTCTATCTATTATTGCAAAAGTAGGTAGTCGACCCAAATCGATTGTACTAGGTTTTATGATCGCTACAGCCTTGCTCTCTATGTGGATTTCTAACACTGCTACTACTATTATGATGGTGCCTATTGCTTTAGCTATTGTTAGGCAGTTGGCTAGCGAGGAGGATAAAAACAACACCTTTGCAAAAGCCTTATTGCTCGGGATTGCCTATGCCGCTTCTATCGGAGGTATTGCTACATTGATTGGCACACCTACCAATGTTATTTTTTCGGGAGTAGTTCAAGATCAATATGGTCAAGAAATATCTTTTGCTACTTGGATGTTGTTTGCAACACCTGTTGCTATCTTTTTATTAGGAATATGTTGGTTCTATCTAGTGAATATAGGCTTTGATTTAAAAAAATATGATGGAGACGATTCTTCTGATAAGGGGATGGCTCAAATCAGAGCTTATCAAGCAGAATTGGGGCCTATGAGTTATGAGGAACGATGGGTTATTACTATTTTTGCTTTGGTGGCTTTTTCTTGGATGACTCGATCATTCTTACTCAATAGCCTAATCCCTAATATAACAGATACCATTATAGCCTTGATAGGAACAATGACTTTATTTGTTATTCCAACTAAAGCTTCTAGGTTACCCAAAAGTCCTATTGATGCAGCTATGGATGAAGTAGATGACAGTCCTGCTACTATATTGGATTGGGAAACAGCGGTGAAAATACCTTGGGGAGTTATTTTGTTGTTTGGAGGAGGTTTGTCTTTGGCTAGTGCTTTCAACGCATCTGGTTTAGCTTCTTGGATAGGTGGGAATGTTGTGTTGTTAGGTAATTTACCTTTGTTTTTATTACTATTTATTCTGATTGCAGCAGTTAACTTCTTGACAGAGATTACCTCTAACATTGCAACAGTGTCTATGATTTTACCAATACTGACTTCCTTAGCTTTTTCTATAGGAATACATCCTTATATTCTTATGATAGGAGCTACTTGTGCAGCTTCATGTGCATTTATGTTGCCTGTAGCTACTGCACCTAATGCCATTGTATTTGGTTCTAAATTTATCAAAATAGGAGATATGATGCGAGCTGGAGTTTGGCTCAATATTATATCTATCTTGACCTTTAGTGTTTATGTTTATTATGTAATGCCTTTAGTTTGGGGGATTGATATTAATAGTTTTCCAGAGGCTTTGCTTAAATAATATTGTAGTTGTACTATGAACAAGTCAAAAGCATATCTATTGTTATTAACTGATGTTACGCAAAAGATGGATTAGCCATTTTTAATGTATTAAGTTCATT
>JAAEPD010000129.1 GCA_024222455.1 Aureispira sp. | reverse complement strand
TTGACCTTAGTTTTTAAGATAGGATTACTTATTTAACCCCTACTTTTTTTGCTAGAGCAGGAGTCACATTCAATCCTTCTTTAATATACAAAAGATTCATACCTGAAGTAATATTTTGAATAAAATTGAATTTCCCCTCTTTAGCTACTTCATCTATAGCTACTTGAAGTTTTTTGAGAACAGGTGTCATAAGCTCTAGTTTATATTTTTCTAATGCTTGTTCGCCACTCTGACGTTCTCCTTGAATATCTTTCTCCAGACCTTGTATCTCAGCAACAAGTTTTTCCTGCTCACCCTCTCCAAACTGTTTTGCTTTTTCTTTAGAATAGTACAACTCTACTTTTGTTTTGTAGGTTTGTTCTTTTGCTAAGATTGGTTTGAGAAGATCCTCCGTCTTTTGGTTAATAGCTTCTTGTGCACTTTTGATCTCTGGCATAGCTGCTAATACAGACTCCACATTTACAAACCCCATTTTTTCACCTTTTTTAGGAGTATTAACGGCATTTTCTGTACCTGCTGCTCCTATTTTTTGAAGAGTATAAGCTGTAATATCATTTTCTTCTGGCCCAAAAAGAACACTACTCAACCCACTACTTGTTGTTTGATTTAAGATATATGCATATCCCTTTTCTTTAGCAATATCCTTAAGAGCTGTTTCTATTTTTTTAATAAGAGGGTTCATTAGTTCTGCTCTCTTAAAACCCATCTTTTCGCTAGCTTTTGCACTAAACTCCTTAATTTCTTTATCTAAAGAATTTAGAGTTGCCACATAAGTTTTTTCTTGTTCTTCTGTCAATTGCTTAGCTTCCTTCTTCTCGCGATACTCCTCTAATTTTGCTTGAGCATAGTTTTCTTTAATTTTCAGTTTAGCAACCTGTTGTTCTTGATAGGTGGCCAAAGTTTTACTGACCTGAGCTGCCTCAGGATTTTTAGCAAGTAAAAACTCTATATTTGTGTAACCAACCATACCTTTAGTTTCTACAGGTTCGTAGGCTTCAATTTTCACTTCAATTCCAAGTTCTTTTAATAACAATGGGGTTAAATCATTTTTGTCAGGAGCATGAAGTAGTGTAGAAACACCAGCATTATTGACTGTATTAAAAATACAAGTTAGGTTATATTTTTTTCCTAACTTATCAATATTGTCTTGAACCTTTTTTAGTATAGGCTGCATCAACTCTGATCTTTTTGTAGTCATTTTTTGTTGAGCCTCTTTTGCATAAGCTTGAATCTCTTGATCAAGTCGTTGTAGGTCTTCTTGAGCTAATTTCTCTTTATCTGCAGGGAGCTGTCCTGCTTGTTTCAGTTCTGTATACTCCTGCAATTTTTGTTGAGCATAGGAGTTTTTAACTTGAAGTTTTTCTTCTAGATTTTTTTGATAAGTTTGAAGACTTTGGTTTACATTTTTTAAATCTGGCAAGCGATTTAAAATTGTTTCTGTATCAGCATAACCAATTTTGGTTTGAGCTACAGCTACAGATACTGAAAGTGTAGTAAAAAGGAGAACTATAAATGTAGTAAGGAATTTCATACAAGAAATATTTTATTAAAAAAAGTAATTCAAAGGTACAATTTGATAGTCAAACTTTATTCCATTTGACTAAATATGTAATAATCGATTAAGAATGATTAGTTAGGTATAAGTTAAAATTATTGACTTTTGTCCTAAAAACTTTATACGACCAACCCAACCTCACGCTATTTACAAATAAAACACATTTCTTCATAGCACAAGAACAGATCAGAACATGTATAGTTAGAACAATTAGGACAAGTTCAACCTAGTTTTTATATACTTAGTATATAGTATGCTATATGTCTATAAAATAGTGTTTACCCCAATTACCCATTAAATATTTTTTGAGGTTACAGGAATATTTGTAGAAGATTCTACATGCAAGCTCATTTGAGGGAATGGAATAGTAATTCCTTTTTTGTCAAATGCTTTCTTGACATACTCTTGCATAAAATATAAAGCATTCCAATAGTCCTCCCCTTTTGTCCAAACCCAAGCGGCCAAATCAACTGAACTCTCATTCAATCCATACACCAAAACTTGGTGTGGTTTAGCCTCCTCCTCATTCACCAAAAAAGGGCAACCTTTGATTACACTCCAAATAGTATCTCTAGCATCATCTATGCTATCATTATACCCTATTCCAAATATAATTTCTATACGAATGACTCCTGCTCCCGTTATATTTTCAACAACCCCATTGGTCAATATAGAGTTAGGAATTACAATTTGTCGATTATGGATAGTCATTAGAATTGTATTAAAAATTTGGATTTCATGCACCACTCCAATATAGTCATCTATACGTATCATATCCCCTGTCTTAAATGGTTTGAACACCAAGATAAGAATACCACTAGCAAAATTACTCAAACTCCCTTGTAGAGCCAGACCTATAGCAAAACCTATAGAAGCCAATAAAGCAACAAAAGAGGTTGTTTCAATCCCAATAATTTCAGCCACACTCAACAGCAGCAATACCTTAAAAGAAACGCTAATTAAGGTTCCAAAAAATGGACGCAAATCCTCATTGAAGTTATTGCGCTTCATGATATTGTCTAGCAATTTCACAATACGAGCAATCACCTTAAACCCAAGATAGAGAAGTAACACACCTATGATAAATCGGGGTGCATAGGTCACGATTGTAGTACTCAATTTATCCCAGTAGGTCTCATAGTTTTGTATATTAAACTGAAAGGGCTGCAATCCTTTTTGAGTAGTATCTGCGGGGACAGGTTGTTGAGCAAAAAGCCAATTAGAGCCCAAAACAGCTGCTAAGACTAAATATATTCTATGTATAATGCCTTTCATTCTTATTATAATTTATTTACTTTGATTTTGTAGAGATATTGTCCCCACTTCGAAAAACGCTCATCTACTCTCATCCCAACCACCCACATAATTCTATCATCAGCATCTGTCAATATCCATATTTTTTCCCTATCAAAGCGGTTAACTTTTTTATCCTTAAACAACTTATTTACCTTTTTGTGTTTACCTCCCATACCCAACGGTTGAAAAGTGTCTCCCTCCTTCCATCTCCTCAAATACAATGGTTGCTTTATCTCTTGGAGATTAAACAAAGCCACCCAAGGACTATCTCTTCCCTCATCTATCTGCTCTTGGGTCTCAGGAGTATGCTCTATCAACTCAAAAGACAAGCTAATATCACAATCTGAATCAGTCCATGTACCACGCATGGACTCTATCTTAAAATTTTTTCTTTTTTTTTCCCCTTTAGGAATTGGTTCTACCACTAAATTCAGATCTGTTCGTAATAGTCTATGTGTTTTTGAACTAAAAATCCCACCACCTTCTACATTAGGCTGTTTGATTAGGTCATTAATTTGATCTTGATTAAAACCCAATGGATTCAACAACTCATACAGCAAGCTATAAGGAGTAACACATTGCCTCAACAATTCTCTATTGATCTCTATTTTTTCTCCATTTTGATGGCAAATATTACTTTTTAACTGCGCAATTGCCTGCTCATATAGATACTCTACCTCCCTAAATCGCTGAAAATTCCCTTGAAAGGTTGTTTCTAAGTTAGGATTTATTTCTTGTAATGGTGGTATGACTTGATGCCGTATTTTGTTTCGAGTATATTTCACCGAAACATTAGAGCTATCTTCTCTATATTTTATTCCTTTTTCCTTTGCATAATCCAATATCATTGCCTTATGGGCAAACAAAAGTGGCCGAATTAATTGCTTTCTTTTAGGTAAAATGCCATGCAGCCCACGTATTCCACAGCCCTTTGTTAGGTTAAATAGAGATGTTTCTATACTGTCATTGATATGATGTGCAGTAGCCAAGTAAGCAAAGTTATCGCTCTCACACAAAAGATTCAGCCAATCATAGCGCAATGTTCTAGCTACCATTTGGATAGAAACACCAGTTGCTCTAGATTCTGCTAAGGTGCTAAACGTAGTGCTGTAATAAGGCACATCAAACTCTGCTGCAAGTTGCTTCACAAATTGAGCATCTCCATCTGACTCTTCTCCTCGCAGTTGAAAATTGCAATGCGCTATAGCAAATCGATAATTTGCAGCTGCAAATAAATGTGCTAAAACGACAGAGTCAACACCACCACTGGTAGCCAACAAAATAGAATCTTCCTTAGGGTTAATCAAAGATTCTTCAACCACAAATCTTTTAAATTGCTCTAACATCTCTTTATTATGCTTTATAATCCCTAAAAATCGCTTTTTTTATCAGTAAAACAAAAAAGTCATTCTCCATTCCTTAGTCCCTTCTCTTTTTTTTATTAAAATTGTAGATTATTCCTTAGCGCAAGACTATCTAACAACCAATGAGAAGAGAATTATTTGCACATGCTGGCCTACTTTTAGAATCTATATTATATGCAGGTAGTTATACTATGGCAAAGCATGTAGTCCCTGATCAAATGTCTCCATTAGAACTAACATTGGTTAGAGCTATTTTTGCAGGAGCTATTTTTGGGTTGGTTAATCTGCTATTCATTAGAGAAAAAGTCAATAAAAAAGACTTGCTCTCCTTAGCTATATGCTCTTTGTTTGGCATAACCATTAGTAATATTCTATTTTTTAATGGTTTAGCACTTACTACACCTGTCAATGGCGCTTTACTGGCACTTACGGCCCCTTTATTTTTAGTACTCTTTGCGATTATTGCTAGAGGCGAAATAGAGGCGGGAACACTGATAGGCATTATAATCGCCACATCAGGTGGAGCTTTACTTATCTTGAGTGACACAGGTTTAGTCCAGAATGCGCCAAACCCTGTTTTAGGTAATATGTTGGTTGGTTTGAGTGCAGGTGCTTATGCTATCTACCTTACCTTAGTAAAACCACTACTATCTAAATACCACCCTGTTACTATTCTTAGTTGGTTGTTCATTTTTGCAATGATCTATCTTGTACCATTTTTAGGAATGGAATTATTTACTATTCCTTGGGGATCATTTTCGGGTACTATTTGGTTGGCTATAGCATTTATACTCTTGGGCATTACTTTTATTACCTTCTTGCTCAACACCTTTGCATTACGCATATTAGAACCATCTACAGTAAGTACATATATATACACAACTCCTTTACTAACTGCATTAATCTCTGTTTTTGCGCTACAAAGTGAGTTTTCTTTTAGTTTGGTTATTGCCAGTGTTTTAATCATGGCTGGAGGTTATATGGTATCTTCTAGTGGTGGTGGATCTGAAGAAGATGATGAGGAAGAAGAAACAATAGAGCTAGAAAACAATGGAGATGAGGTTTTAGCTACAGCAGAGTAAAGCACTCCTAATCATTATTAAAACCAATATAAAATGAACCAACTATGTATACTTTGTGCTTGCTCAATATTTTTATTCTCTTGTGGTAACTCAAACAGTAGTTTCACAGATACTCGTGATGGTGAGATTTACAAAACGGTTCAAATTGGCAATCAAATATGGATGGCTGAAAACTTGCGTTTTGATAGCCCAAATTCTATGGAAGGTGACAAAGCATCTCCTCAAAACGGACGTTTTTATACTTGGGAGGAAGCTCAAAAAATCGTTCCTGATGGCTGGCATTTACCTAGTGGTGAAGAATGGGATGTATTAGGCAAACAGTTAGGAATGTCAGAATGTGACCTAAACCCAAACTGTACGAGAAAGGGACAAGATGGACATGTAGGAGAAAAACTAAAGTCTACCTCTGGTTGGGGTGATGGTAATGGTATTGATAAGTATGAATTTAATGCGTTACCTGTTGGTTTTTATCACTTTGAAAAAAATCAGGTCAAATTTAATGGCGAAATGGCTCCCTTTTGGTCAACCTCAGAGAGCTCATATACTTCACAGGAAAATGGAGAACAGGTTAGAATTGTTAAGGGCAGAGGAGTTGCTTTACATGGTTATGGCCCAATGATCACGATAAGAAAAACTTTTGATAAAATGGACAAGTTGCCTATTCGATGCATCAAAGATTAGATTTTGTCTTATAAATTAGGCAGCAAAACATGGTTTAAATGCATCTACAATCTATCATACAGCTTACATATAGCTTAAGCATTCTTCTTTTTCTATTAATTTCCTGCAACAATGAAGATGATAGCCCTAGCAAAAAAACACTAGAACAACCTCCTGTAAGTACAAACACACTAGACAAACCACCCAAAATTGCCAAGGTTCAATATCTACAAACAAGAGTTAATAACCTTAGAGTTCGTATAAATCCCAGCATTCAAAAAAAAGGCAATTGGGTAATTGCTATGCTCACCGAAAATACTTATTGGGAATATACTGGTCAAAAAACTGATTTTAAAGAAGAAATCACTCTACGAGATAGTATGTACAACAAGCCTTGGTACCAAATAAAATTGGACACAGGTATTGTTGGATGGATTTATGGTGGTACAGCCGATTTTGTGGAAGAACAAAAGCAAATAACAACTCCAAACTACAATTTCCCTCATAAAATGGGAAAATACTTAAAGCCTAATGAAATTAGAGATTTTGTACGTGTGAAAATTGCTTATACTATGGCAAAAGATGCAAAAACCTTAATCGATATTTACCAAAATCAAGCCCCATCTTTGCAAGCTTATGTATTGGATGGCATACAAAAATCTCACCCTGAAGTTATCTATTCTGGAGATGACACCCCTCTAGAAGTTTGGAAAGAATTAGATAGTTATATTTCCTTTTTCACTGTAGATTTATTGTGTTCTGAATGCAGTTCTACCCCTTATCTTAATCATAAAAAATTCCTACAAAAGGCAAAGAATACGAGTAGTACAGTTGACGATGATTTTTTTAAGCTAATGTTGGCCACAACTGGCGAATTTGACGAAGGCAAAGAGCATCTCTACATCTTAGACATGTGCGATGTTTGTGGTTTTAGTGTTTTGGGTGATGGCACATTTTTAACTATAGCCAAATCTGTTACTTCTTTTGAAGAGAAATATCCTAAAGAAATTGTTGCACTCAACTTAAAATCAATAATCAGTGGTGCTAAATACACTGCTTGCCAAGTAAGCTCTGATGCTTATTGGTATTCTAAGTCTGCTGTTTTAGCAGAAATTGAGGACATTTTAGCTTTGGCAAAAGAAGCCAATTGGGATGAAAAATATTTGAATATCTTAGAAAAGGATAGGGCAACACTCAAAACCCCTAAAGGCATCCAATTTGGCTGCCAATCAGGTAACTGTGAACCTCCAAACTAATATACGATTATTTGCTTGCGGCCAATCCCTTAGATGGCACAATCATAGGAGCATTATTGGTCACCTCTTGTATAATAAAGAACCCATCATCACCCTGTTGTTGGTACAATGGCATTAGAATAAGGCCAGTATAAGGTGAGAGTATCTCTCCATTAATATTTAAAGCTAACAATTCATCTTTCTCTATTCTATCAAAATTTTGATACGTTTTATCCCTACGCATTCTAAACTCTTCACCTTCCTTTATCCTATGCACATGAACTAGCTTTGCTTCTCTAGGCAATCCATTAGCATGGCGCTGTAAGAGCAAATCATGGCGAATTTCAATATCCTCCTCATAAAAACCTCCAATAGTTCGGAAGCAGTTAATAATAGCAGAAACTGCATTCATATGAGATACAGAGTCCTCATGTTGACCTGCCTCAAAACAAACAGCAGTCATATCTATACCTGGAAAGTTTTCTTTCTTAAAATAATGTAGTGTAGTCCCTCTTAGACCATCCAAAAAGCCATGCAAAACTGGTGCATGCAAATTAAGTGCAATACGACGAGATTCTGGATCAGTCGCAGGGATTGTAAAAATACCTCCATGTGCTGTGGTGGTATGCAAATCGAGTACAACTACACGAGTAGGTTTGTAGTTTTCGATATAATCATAGATAATCTCTAAATTACCTTTTATTTCAAGATCTTCAGGATCTAATTCACTCTCATCTTCTGCTGCAAAAATGCGTTCTACATTCTCTGGCAACCAGCTTCTATTCAAATCCTTTTCCAAAAAGCGAACACCTTTTTGAGCTGCCTTCATATTCCCTTGCAAGGCTAATATTTTACCCTTAAAATCAAAGTAATGTTTTTGTATATACTCTTCATCAATGGCATTAAACAACTCTCGAACAGCTAAATATCCGGCTGGTTCATTCCCATGAATTTGTGCAAAAACAATCATTAAGGGGCCATGTACAGAACCGGTGCGTTCTCCAAGTATTCTATTGGTATTCATATAAATGTATTCAGTTTACAATAACAGTATAAAGCTAATTCTCCTAAAAATATTATACTGATTCACGCAAATTTAATCAATAATATAACAATTTTATTTCTAAAAAGGTTAAAATCCTAAGTTAAAGTATTCATTTAGTCAACTAACAACTGTTTGTTTTTTCAGCTAATTTTGTAGCTATATTGATCTTTAGTATCTTTACGCCCGATTTTTGTATTACTCCTATTAACCTCCCAATTAAAGTAATGTCTAAAAAATGATTATTAACATCAAGTGTATCAATGAATAGGTTAAAAATATTGTTAAGTATTTGTTATATCTGGATAAGTTGTGCAACTCATGCTCAAATTAATCCCTATGACTATTTAAAACTCAATGTTTATAAAAAAGACATGAGCGCCTTAGTCTTAAAAGAAACATATACCATCAATAAGTCTAAAAACTCTGAGCATAAAAAGAAATTTTTGTCTGCACGTGAAGAATATGACGAAGAAGGGCGCACAGCACTAACACTTTGTTTTGACCCAGAAGGTGATATGACTTCCAAAATTATAACCTACTATCCTACAGCTTCTAGCGAAAAAAATATATTCCAACAACGAGGGAGTTTTTTAGACAGTGTTGTCTATAGGTTCAATGCTGAGGGGCTCCGAATGATGGAAGTATGGCATTGGGGAGAAAGCCGATCTGAAGATACTATTAGCTATAGTTACAATCGAAAAAAACAGCTGACAGGTGTTACTATGCGTTATGGCTGGGATACTAAACGAGATACCTTGATATACAAAGATGGACTACTACAAAAGGCATTGACTTATAGTTCTGATCTAGGGCTACAAAAAGAAGTTGATTTTGTTTATGGCTATGACTCTACATTAATAAAAGCCAATTTACTCAACAGTCAACGGTTGGTGGTTGAAGAAGAGTTTTTTTATTACAATAATAAAGGTCAAGTGCATAAGAGTATTGCAAAATACTACCCTGATGGAGAAGAGCTACTTGCCCCTCCCAATATGGTCGCAAAGTATAAGTATTACCCAAACAACAAATTCAAAGAAATCACAAAGACTGTCTTCAATGAAAAGGGCAAAAAAACATCTGTGACTAAATTGACCTATACCCCTGAAGGACATCTAATGAAAGAACAAAATAAAAATGATAAAGAAGGTATAAATAAAACGACTGTTGTAAACTACACAATTCGTAAAAAATAAAACTTAAAATTCAATTACAAATAGTTGTTCTTTCATTTTAGCATTTTCAGAAAAATCAAGCTCTGTTTTCCAGCGAACAAACAAGCCATTATCAACAAAATGGACACTGTCAATACCATCCATAAAAAAGCCAAACTCAGGAAAGGAATCTAGGGTAATCCTTTTATTCTCCATGCCGCCTACCCAACTTATAGTATATTCATTTTCAGCAAGTTGTTCCTTCCAAAAAATAAGATCATTCTTCGCATCATAGCAAATAGGATAATCAAAGGTAATTATGCTGTCTGAATTATTTTTGGGTAGAAATTTGATTCGCCAAAAATGACCTGACCAACTATGTAGACCTATATAATCTTTATATTCTATTTTAAAATATTCATGAATATCCTCAATCCCATAATCATAAAAATAAGATCTATCAAAATCTTGATTCCCCCAATGTGTATAAACTCTATTGCTATCATCTAGAATATATTTGACATAATAACCACTCACCAATAAAGTGTCATGTAATCTACTCAGTTCCAACTGAAGGCTGTCTTTCAAGCTAAGACTATTAGTAATTTCTCCTTGCCCATTGGTACAAGCATACATCCACAAACAGCTAAATAAATATAAAAGTATTTTTGGTTCTCTGACAGTTTTTGCCAAAAAGGGAAAAAAAGTTAAGTTGGTCTAAAAATAAAAATGGCATTAGACTTAGAAATTTACACAGGGATTCTGAATATACCTAATTTGAAAGTTGAA
>JAAEPD010000128.1 GCA_024222455.1 Aureispira sp. | reverse complement strand
TAATTCCTTTATCTCATCTATTGTAAGTACTTCTCTTTGCTTCTTTTCAGGTACTGGGAATCTCAATGCACTCATTGGCTTGACTTTCATTCTGCCTATCTCCTGCCACCAGTTAAAAAAAAGCTTTAAGCTGCCCATTTGACTATAAATAAAATGCTCACTCAAACCTCCGGCTCTTCTTTGGTTCGGTCGGATTTGTAAATAGGCATAGTACTCCTCAACATCTTCCCTTTTTATTCTTTCAGCCCTCTTTTCTGTATATATTAAAAACTCCCTTAGATTTCGTGGATGCTGCACTATACAGCCTTCTGAGTAGCCCAACAGCTTTAAATAATCCCGATAATAACCTACTACTTCTCTCATTTTTCTTCAAACTATGCCATACTTTTAAAACCCTCGCTTTATATTTCCTTGGAACGCGGAACGCTACTAGCTAACTTACTGATACACTTCAACTTGACCGTTCCATCTAGTGTTCCAACCATTTGGAACGGTGCTCTTTTTCTAAACTATGCCAACAGCCCTCGCTTTATATTTCCTCGGAACGCGGAACGCTACTAGCTAACTTATTGATATACTTCCATTTGACCGTTCCATCCAGTGTTCCAACGATTTGGAACGGTCAGCTTACTTTTAATAATTGAGTGTTTAAATCTTTCTGTATTCTTGCTCGTAAAGCAGCCAAATTATCCCAATACGCTATTTTATAATGAAAAGTGTTTCTTGCTCCCACATAGCTTTTAAATACATATTCTAACTCCAATAAGTCTTGCATGTATCTATGCAACTGCGTTTTAGAGATTCTAAAGCTTTGACGGATTTCTCGTAAGCCAAACTCATATTCTTTACCTTTCTTGAAAACATAGTCTTTCAACTTCTCATAAAACATTCTTAAACTTCCATCCAACTCATCTACTTTCAAGACTATACTATCAAACATAATCTCAATAGCCACTTCGATATCTTCTTTAGCCGTAATCAACCTTCCCTGGCTATCTCTCTTTCTTTGGTATTGATTGATTAGCGTTAGTTGACGGATAAAACTTTGAAACAATTCATTCAATCTTCTTATCTTATGTGCTTCTCTGGGTAGCTCAATCTTATCAGCATAAGGATTTATTACCTTGTATGGCTTTAGTAGTTTGACACAGCTTTGTATAAATAGCTTAGCTTCATTTTCACCATCTTCATCTATTTTACCAATCGCTTTTTGGTTTTGGTATTTGATAATTCGCTGTGTTTGTTCCTCACTTTCGTCCACAGCCACTAAAAAACAACGACTCATATTATCCTCATATATAGCCCCTTGAGTTGTGGCTCCCATAGATGCAATAGGGCCATACACCCATTTTACTGTACTAGTATTTCCTCCTGTGTATTCGTCTTTTACAGACGTACTACTACTTATCGATCCTTTACTTTGTAGTTCTCTAAAAGCTAATTCTGCCTTTTCTTCTAAGCCCTCATAATCCTCAATACCAATCAGTTTATGACGTAAAAAGTACTCTCCATAATTATAAAAGCTACTTTCTGTCACTCTTGTTAAACTAATTCTATCTTCTTTGGGGATTAGCGACATGATACTTGCAAGCAAATGAGTCTTTCCACTTCCACTACTTCCTTGAATCAAAGCATGCATCGTATCTCGCATTTTATGACTACTAGCAATCGTAAATAAAAATACTCGATTATTCTCCTCTCCCACAACACCAGACTCTCCTATTTTTTTATTGATTTCCTTTATTAGATTGG
>JAAEPD010000127.1 GCA_024222455.1 Aureispira sp. | reverse complement strand
TCTTTTGCATGGCTTAATTTCTTCCGAAGACATTCCAAAGACTATGAAAAAACGACGAATAGTTCGGAAACTTGGATTTTTTGGGCTAATTACCAAATTTTATTAAACCGTTTTTAAACTTTACTTGCTTTAATTTTTAAACATGTTCTTAGTAATAATACCAATCCATAGCTAGAATCTACACTAATTTCTGTGCAATTTAGCTTCTTACTGCGTTATTTTTTTCAGCGATAACTGAGGCTATCCCTTCAAAAAATGCCTTGTTAGAAACTAAATTCCTTTGAATTTATAGGCATATTTTAACTATGGATTGGTATAAGTCTAAACTTCAATGAAATTAATTATGAGATATGTAATTCTAATCCTGCTTTTTTTTATTAATAGTACTTTGGGAATAAGCCAAGTAAGTAACTGTGGGGACCCTGCTCCTACCCTTAGAACCGCTACATCTATAAGTTCTATATATCAATATTACGAACAGATTGATACAGGCGAAAAAGTAACAAGTGCAGTGCTTTATTATGTTAAAAATTGTCCAGTACCTATTCGAATAAAAGGGGATAAAATCCCTGCACAATATGTAGGGCTTTGTAGCCAACCTGGAGTTCAGTGCATATTTGCAGACGTGAAAGCCAAAACAAATGCAGGTAAAGTAATAGATCTTATAGGAATAGAGCTAAGAGGAGGAAAGGCAATTAAACCTACCCAAATATATTCACTAGCGGAGATCCCTGAGATTCGAAACCATCCATTAATTTCACGTTGTGAGATTACGGGATTTTCTGTTACAGCCGTTAATTCTATAGGGAATATGGTTGTTCATGAATATATAAATGATACCGATTTTAAGAAATATCATATTGGAGCCCTTGATTATAGGCTTTCTAGTAAAAAAGTTTACCAATATGCAAGATCCAAGAAGGAGAAGATGTCAAGAAGATATAAAGGTAAGCCTGCTTTTAATAAAAGTTTATTGCCTTGTGGTACTGTTAGTTATGAATTTAATATAAGAGCCACAATAAGAGGGAATAAGGTGAGAGAAGTGCCAACTATTACTGTAAATACATTACCCAAATACAGACAATAAGTAAGCTGTTGTATTTTCTTGTCTATTTTTAGAAATGCCATTCCGCAATATACGACATTTTATCGAATCTATCAAAGTATTTTCGCCCTGCAAGATTTTTGAAGACAAACCCTGAAACCCTTGTTAAACCTAGATTCTTTGTTTTTTTTCGCCTGTTTTCTGCCGCAAACTGTCAAACTCAAGAAAAGGTTGGGTATCAACTGCATTATCAGATATTATTCTGAGCATATAAGCACCATTATTAAGGTCATTTAAATCAATAGTTGATTTTAAATTTGTTATTTCTTGTTGTTTTATTAATGTTCCATTGAGATGGAAAATTTCCACAGTAGCCATTTGTTCTACAGATTGCTCACCATACACCTTATACCAATCCATAGTTAAAATAACGCAGTAAGAAGCTAAATTGCACAGAAATTAGTGTATATTCTAACTATGGATTGGTATTATTGGCAAAACCTAATTAAGGGTTTAGAAGATTTGGCAGCAAAACCTAATAGTTATCCACCCATGATTATATATACATGGGCATTGTCTAAACATCAGCAAAGAAGTTTTGCAGCAGTACATTTAGAAACCATTAAAGCTAGAAGAGCTTTTTTTGATAAAACTTAACTCAATAATTGATAAATAACTAAGGCAGCAATATAAGCAACACCAGTCATCAAGACTAGTTGAGCCATAGGCCATTTCCAAGAGTTCGTTTCTTTTTTGGTGATAGCTAAAGTACTCATACATTGCATAGCCAATACATAGAATATTAGTAAAGATAGTCCTAGGGCTAAGTCGTATACAGGCTCACCCGTTTCTGGACGTTTTTCATTTTTTAGACGCTGTATCAGTGGTAGATCAGAATCAGCTTCACCAACGTTATAAATAGTAGCCAAAGACCCAACAAATACCTCTCGTGCTGCAAAAGAAGAAAGCAGTGCAATTCCTATTTTCCAGTCATAACCCAAAGGTTGAATGACCGGCTCTATGCTTTGTCCCAATTGGCCTAAATAAGAGGCCTCCAGTTTTTTAGCGGCAATCAAGTTTTCTAAATTATTGTATTGTTCAGGAGCTTGTTGATATTCTGTTTTAGCAGTAGTTTCAGCTGCTTGCATTGCTTCGGGTGAGCCATAAGAGGCCAATACCCAAAGTAGAATAGATAAGGCAACTATAATTTTACCAGCATCCCACACAAAGGTTTTTATCTTTTGCCAAATAGTAATACCTATATTCTTCCATCGAGGCATTTTGTAAGTTGGCAAATCCATGATAAAGAAACTCTCCTCATCACTTTTTATAAAAAGATTGGCCAACCAAGCTGTAATCAAAGTAGCTGCTAAACCTGCTAAATATAATCCTAAAAGGACTAAACCTTGCAGTCCAAAAAATCCAAAAACGGTAGTGTTAGGTATAACTAGAGCTATAATAATAAGGTAGACTGGGAGTCTTGCGGCACAGCTAATAAATGGAGTGACAAATATTGTAATTAATCGTTCTTTTCCATTCGGAATACTTCGAGCAGCCATGATAGCTGGAACAGCACAAGCCAGTCCAGATACTAACGGAACAACACTTTGCCCATTAAGACCAAAGCGACGCATGATTTTATCCATGATAAACATGACTCGACTCATATAGCCACTCTCTTCTAGTACAGCTATGAATGCAAAAAGTATAGCAATCTGTGGCACAAAGATTAAGACACCACCTATCCCTGCTAGTAGTCCATCTGTAAATAATGCAGTTAGGAAATGTTCTGGAAAAGTGCTTTGAACACTAGTAATCAAATTTGCCATTCCGGCATCAATCCAATCCATAGGGTAGGCTGCTAAACTAAATATAGCTTGAAACATAACCATTAATACCCCTAAAAAAATTAGATAGCCTCCAATAGGGTGCAAAATAATTTTGTCTGCTATACTTGTAAAAGTGCTTGATGGCGGATCTATGTGGAGTGTTGGGTTAGTTGTAGGATGCAACCAGTCATGGATTTGCCCTAAACGTTCTGCTGTATTATCTACCTGAACTTTGAGTATATTGATATTATAAGACTCAATTATATCTGCAATAGAAGCCCTTTCCGAAGTATTTAAAAACGATAAATTTTGATATTGAACAGCCATCAACAATGCTGCAAAATTTGTTTGAGCAAGATTATTGATTTTTAGTGTGTTTTCCCATTCATGACTTATTGTCTCTAGTCTAGAAGATCCTTTGGGGAGTGCTTTAGATTTAGCAACAGCTTCTTTTAGAGAAGAAATGCCTTTGCCTGTTCTAGCATTAATGGTTACAATCTTTTGCGCAATGTGTTCCTCCAGTTGTGTGATACTAATATGGTTGCCTTCTTGTTCAGCCAACTCAAGCATATTAAGAACAGGCAACACCCTAAAGCCTAAATCTTGAATTTGAGTGAATAGTAATAGACTCCGCTGTAGATGCAATGCATCTAGCAGAATAATAACTAAGTCAGGTTGGGTCTCAGGATTCAATAGAGTTTCTAAAACAACATGCTCATCTTCTGATTTTGCAAAAAGGCTATAGATCCCTGGCAAATCAATTAAGTCAAACTTTTGTTTATCCGCAGTGGAAAATTGTCCAACCTTTTTGTCTACAGTTACCCCCGTAAAATTACCAACATGTTGATTCATGCCTGTTAGGCTGTTGAACAGAGATGTTTTTCCTGCATTAGGATTGCCAATGAGGGCTATGTTTTTGATACTGATGGCTTGTATAGGTTCTTCTACCAACATTATTTAGCTAATTTTTTTACTATAATAGTTGCCGCAGTTGCTTTGCGCAATGAGATTAAACTTCCTGATTCTAACCGTATAGCCAAAGGCCCTCCTAAGGGGGCTAAATGTGCAAGTTCTATCTCGCAATTAGGAGTAACTCCCATTTCCATCATTTTTAGGCCAACAACTTGGTTTTTGAAAGAGATAATAGTCGCTTTCTCTAGTTGGTTCAACTCGGCAAGTGTTATTTCATTAGTCATATACAATCAGAACAATAAGTGGCTTTTAAAATATTATGCTAATTTAGATTAAATTTTAATAACGAAAGGTGACTTTGCTCATGTTTTGGATATAATTTAGGTCTCGCAAATGATATAGTCTTGTAAGACAGTCTAATATGGGACAAAAAAAGCAACCCCTAAAGGTTGCTTTTCTTATTAAATATATTTTAGCAGCTATTCTCGATGAATAATCATTCGTTTTGTTTTGCTTTCTTTGTTGCTAATTAATCTTACAAAATACATCCCTGAAGTTAAGGAGTTCAAATCTACATCCCACAATGTATTGACTGCAGTTTGTTGATGTTCATATACAACTTGACCACTAACATTATAGATTTGTAGTTTAAATAAGTTAGGAATACCTTCTATATCTAGAGTAAATAGCCCTGTATTAGGATTTGGAATGATATTGAAATCCAAAATTTTAGGGGCTGAAGGTGTAGATAATGTACTAACTACCATACATGTAGAATCAGGAACATTAATGCCCACAACTCTAGAAGCTGTATCTGTACCACAACTATTAGTCAGATATAAAGTAATAGTGTAACAAGTATCCTTTGTATACAAATGTGCAGGAGGGTTAGGCCCTATCCACTGAGGAGTGTTATCGCCCCAATCCCATCTATAGTCTGTTCCACTAGGCGTAGAAATAATAGAAGAATCAGATACGGCTGCTACCGAACCACTCGTTATCGTTCCAAAATTAGCAATTGGATCGGTATCAAGGTCTACATAAGCAAAATCTGTAGCAGTACATCCATTAGGAGTAGTAGCTGTTACGCTATATACATTAGGCAAAAGCACTACTAAGGTTTGAGTAGTATGTCCTGTATTCCACAAATAAGATAATCCTAAGTTGCCAAAACCAGCATCTAAGGTATCTTGTGCACAAGCTACTTGACTTCCACCTAAATCAATATTAGGAGCATTCTCCAATTGTGTAATATTGGTAGATTCTGTGAGTACACAGCCATTAGGGGTGGTTAGTGTTACGGTATAAGTCCCTAATGCAGGAATATTAACTACATCAGTAGTGCTACCAGTACTCCATATAAAGGATGAACTTGGCGAAGAATAATTAGTTCTCAATACCAACTCACAAACAACACCATTACTTGGCAATCCTACAGGTATTGGTTTATCTACTTTTATAGAATCTACTGTTGTACATAAGTTTCCATCAGAAATAGTAGCAACATATACACCCGAAGTGTTGACTGTAATAGTAGGAGTAGTTGCTCCAGTACTCCATGTATATGAGTTAACATTAGGATGTTGCAAATCTAGAACTAAAGAATCACAGGTGTAAACAGAGTCTTGCAAATCTACAGGCATTGCAATTTGTACCATAAAGGAATCTAAACCAGAACGACAAGTTGGGTATGCATAACTAAAGTGCCAATCAAAGAAACAGTTTAAGGATATTCCTGTAAATGTAGTTCCTGTAAGTGTAGCAATATTCGAACTGCTACCCATAGGATATTGAGTGTTAGGATCAACCAAAAACTTGGTAGAAAAATTAGCGAACGAAAGTTTGTAACCACTACCAGGAGGAATAACAAAATTAAGAGGTATAAATGTCTTCTCAAAAGCATTTGCAACCGTTATTGTTCTAGATGCAAGTGTGCTGTCAGCACTGTTTTGTAATATAATATCAAAAGTACTATTTGGAGAATTGACATAAACAGCTATAGAATCTAAAACTGCAAATTCATGAACATCAAAAGTATTAGGGATTACAAAACCTTGGTAGACACTAGGGTCTAGAGGGGTATTGTAATTTTGTTCTCCTATTCTTGTCACCGCATGAGCTGCAGACTGTATAACATACTCACTTGTATCACCTACATAGTTATTGTATGGAGCGCTTATATGTATTGGAGTATTGACAGTATCATACCAAACTAGAATACCATCATTAGGGTTTTCTAGCAGATCAATATACTGAGAGCTACAAATAGCTGTATCTGCAATACTTGGTGTATTAGGGGTAGACAGCAATTGTACAAAAACATCTTTATCTACCGGGCATTTGCCATTGTTAGTTGCCGTAACAGCATAATAACCTGATGTGCTAATACTAATGTTATTAGTTGTTTCAGCTGTACTCCAATTATATGTATATGATGAACTTGTATCAGTTGCTTGCAACACAATATTGCTACCATTACATATTGCGGTATCACTTGGTAAAATCAAATTAGGAGAAGGTGGTACATCTATTTGAACAGGAACACGAGCTGTTGCACAAGATGGTGTTGATACCTTCCATTTGAAGAAATAAGCATAGACATCCCTAATTCCACCTACATTTGGTAGGCCATTCGTAATAATTAAATCGGAGTGAACAATAGGGAAACCATAAGGATAACGGAACCATAAGTTTTTAGCATTAAGATTTTCTAATGTAAGTTGGTATCCTGTTCCTGGATTAATGGCCCAATCTAAATTAATAGTGTGTTCGCCTGAACTAGCGATGGTAATCGCTTTAGAATAAATAGTAGCTCCATACGTATTTCTAAGCACAACAGTTGCGCTAGTAGTAGAGTCAACAAGGATATTTACAGAATTAAGAATAAGGGGATTAATCACATCAAAAGCTAAACCACGATTAGGGTGTAAGCCTGATGTAGGATTTCCGAAGGACCCTTGTGGAGTATAGGATGTTTCTGCCAAATACCCTGCATTCGATAAAAAGCCAACACCTTCAACCCACAATGTAGTAGAATCTGTTAAATTATAATTGATAGAATCTCCAACAGAAATTGGTGTTGAAGACGTTGAATTATCATACCATAAATAAGTATAAGCATTCCCATCGGCTTTGAGCGTGACTAGACCTCCACAAGCAACGGTATCATTAGGAGGAATAAACGAAGATGGAGGTTGTGTAATCGTAACTATAGTGGTGTCTTGATCTGAACATGCTCCTATGGTTACTCTTGCCCAAACTGTATCACTGTTATTAAGGTTAATGTTAGGAGTCGTTGCACCTGTACTCCACAAATAAGTATTGGCATTAGTTGTACTCACATCTAAATTTACACTACTTCCACATATGACTGTATCAGCAGGTAAGTTAAGAGTAGGAGTAGGTAAAATGTTAATGGTTGTAGATTGTCTGTTAGAGGGACAACTAGCTGTAACAATTTCCCATTCATAAAAGCAGTTATAAGAATTATTACCATTAGGATAACCTCTTGTGATACTTAGCTCTGGTAAGGAAATAGGCTGAGTTGTAAAGTTATAGTTATAGTCAGCATAAACATCTACACCATTTACATCTGTCAAGATAAGTTTATACTCTCCTGGTAAAATATCAAAATTTAAAATTGCTTTATTTTTTCCTGCTGTTGAAAATGCGACAGGTGTAGAACTAACTATATTATTATTGGCATCCCACAATTGAACAACTGCAAAAAATGGAGCACTAGCAACATATAGATGAACAGAATTTAGTTTTAGAGGTGTAGTGGCATTAAATACTAATCCCCTAGCTGCAGGGGTAAGTGTAGAGAAAAATCCTGAAGTATTTGTTACATTGGTATCTATTTCCCCAACTATTTGTACTCGAGGATTATAATTAGCAGCTTCTACCCAAAAAGTAGTTGTATCGGTAATGTTTTGGGTGATAATATTTCCATATCCCACAATATTTCCAGCTGAACTAGAGTCGTACCATGTGAATAGATCTGCACTACCCATTACTGTCCGATCTATAAGACCTGCACAACTTGTAGTATCACCCGAAAGACTAGTAATAACTGAAGGAGGCGTGAAATAAACTCGAGAAGTATCTCTTGTAGAACATGCTCCTATAGTTGCTAATATATCAAAAGTATCAGTTGTTGATACTGTGATTGAAGGGGTAGTGGCACCATTACTCCAAAGATAACTAGCTCCTGAATTAGCAGCGTCTAATACTAAATTATTAGCACAAACAGTAGTATCTGCAGGTAGGTTAAGCACAGGAGTAGGAAGTGTATTGATTGCTAGAGGTTGTCTAGGCGAAGTACATTGGTCAACCTCTATTTCCCAACGATAAAAACGCTGATAGTCTAAGGCATTAGGGTAGCCCTCTACAAAGGTGATAATATTATTACCTAAGCTTGCCCAAGATGCAGCACTCGGGAATACTTCTGCATAGACTGCACCTGATCCAGAGATTTTATTTATAGTAATCGTATAATTGGTTGCACTAGCACTAAGAGCTTGATCTAGAACAATTCGTTCTATACCTCCTGAAGTAAGGTTCAGATTTTCCCAAGAGTTGATAAGTACTCCTGTGTTTACTGCCCCTCGCCAAATTTGAATATCTACGGTAAGAGGTCCATTAGTAAACAAGGAAACAGCTCTAAGATAAGTTTGTTGATTGATATTAAAGGTAATACCACGAGGAGATGCAGGAAGGTTAAAGTAATTCCCAGAACCTGGGTCTGTTAGCCCAACAGTAGAGGTAATAGAATTATACCCCTCTACCCAGAGTGTATCATTATTAGTAACATTATAATTGATGTTATCCCCTATAGCAACAAGGTTTCCAGATGTGCTGGAATCATACCAATAGAAATAACTTGCATTACCCAATGCTTGGAATGAAGAAATTCCTGCACAAATAGTTGTATCTGTAACTGGTAAGCTAAGCATTGGATAAGGGAATAATTCTCCAATAAAGGTGTCTTGAGCAAAACAAGTGCTTGCATTGTCTGCCTGTAAAATTAAAGTATCATTACCATAAATAGTAATAGGATTAGTGGTCTCTCCTGTACTCCAAGCAAAAGAAGTGGCATTAATAATAGAAGCATTTATTATTAAGCTATCAGCACAAATAGAGGTATCTGCTGGTAAGCTAAGTATAGGCGTTGGTAATGCACTGATTGCCAAAGGTTGTCTAGGCGAAGTACATTGGTCTACTTCTATTTCCCAGCGATAAAAACGTTGGTAATCAAGAGCGTTAGGATAACCTTCTACAAAAGTAATTACATCATTGCCTAAACCTGTCCAAGAAGCAGCATTTGGAAATACATCTGCATAAACAGATCCAATACCTGCAGATTTAGTAATGGTAATGGTATAATTAGTTGCACTAGGGCTAAGAGCTTGATCTAGTATAATTCGCTCTATACCTCCTGATGTAAGAGAGAGGTCATTCCATGAGTTAATAAGAGTGCCAGAACCAACTATTCCTCGCCAAATTTGAATATCTACGGTAAGAGGTCCATTGGTAAACAAGGAAACAGCTCTAAGATAAGTTTGTTGATTGATATTAAAGGTAATACCACGAGGAGATGTTGGTATATTATAATAATTCCCAAGACCTAAGGTATCTATTAGCCCAACAGTAGAGGTAATAGAATTATACCCCTCTGCCCAAAGTGTATCATTATTAGTAACATTATAATTGATATTATTTCCAATCGCTACAATATTTCCAGCACTACTGGAGTCATACCAATAAAAATAATCAGCATTACCTGATGCTTGTAAAGATGCAATACCTAAACAAAGACTAGTATCTGTCACAGGTAAACTAAGCATAGGAAAAGGAGAGAGTTCAGCAATGAAAGTATCCTGAGCAAAGCAAGTGCCTAAATTATCAGCTTGTAAGATTAAAGTGTCACTTGCATAAATAGTAATAGGATTAGTAGTCTCACCTGTACTCCAAACAAAGGAAGTTGAATTGCTAATGCTAGCATTAATAGCTAAACTATCAGCACACATTGCTGTATCAGCAGGTAAACTTATGCTAGGTGTTAGTAAGGCATTTATTGCTAATGATTGTCTAGGTGAAGTACATTGATCTACTTCTACTTCCCAACGATAAAATCGCTGATAATCAAGAGTATTAGGATAACCTGCTATAAAAGTAATTACATCATTGCCTAAGTCAGTCCAAGAAGCAGCATTAGGGAATATATCAGCATAAACTTCTCCTGTTCCAGCCGATTTAGTAATAGTAATGGTATAATTAGTTGCACTAGAGCTAAGAGCTTGATCTAGTACAATTCTTTCTATACCTCCAGAGGTAAGAGAAAGGTTATTCCATGAGTTAATAAGAGTGCCAGACCCTGGTGTGCCCAACCAAATTTCAATATCTACAGTAAGAGGTCCATTGGTAAACAAGGAAACAGCTCTAAGGTAAGTTGGTTGATTAATATTGAAAGTAATACCACGGTATGAGGTAGGAATATCATAATAATTTCCAAGTCCTAAGGTGTCTGTCAGCCCAACAGTGGAGGTAATAGAATTGTAAGCTTCTACCCAAAGTGTATCGTTAGTAGTAACATTATAGTTGACAGTATCTCCAACAGCTACAATATTTCCAGCGCTACTAGAGTCGTACCAATAAAAATAATCAGCACTACCTGATGCTTGTAAGGATGCAATCCCTTGGCAAAGGCTAGTGTCTGTCACAGGCAAAGTAAGGATAGGGAAAGGTGAGAGTTCAGCAATAAAAGTATCCTGAGCAAAACAGGTACCTAAATTATCAGCTTGTAAGATCAAGGTGTCGCTACCATATATGGTAATAGGATTAGTCGTTTCCCCAGTATTCCAAACAAAAGAAGTAGCATTCGCAATACTACCCATTACTGCTAAACTATCTGCACAAGTTGCTGTATCAGCAGGTAAACTAACACTAGGAGTTAATAAAGCATTGATAGCCAATGATTGTCTAGCTGAGATACATTGATCTACCTCCAGCTCCCAACGATAAAAACGTTGGTAGTCTAGTGCATTTGGATAACCTTGGACAAAGGTAATAACATTGTTGCCTAAGCCTGTCCAAGAAGCAGCATTTGGAAATACATCGGCATAAACTTCTCCTGTTCCAGCCGACTTAGTAATAGTAATGGTATAATTAGTAGCACTAGGGCTAAGAGGTTGATCTAAGGCAATTCGTTCTATCCCTCCAGAAGTAAGGGATAGGTCATCTAGCAAACGAATAAGAGTACCAGACCCTGGAGTACCCAGCCAAATTTCAATATCTACAGTAAGAGGTCCATTAGTAAACAAGGAAACAGCTCTAAGATTGGTTTGCTGATTGATGTTGAAGGTGATCCCTCTATAGGATGTAGGTATATTATAGTAATTCCCAAGTCCTTGGGGATCAGATAACCCAACTGTAGTTGTGACCGAATTGTAAGCTTCTACCCAAAGTGTATCATTGGTAGTAACATTATAATTAATACTATCTCCTGTAGCAATAAGATTTCCAGCACTACTAGAGTCGTACCAATAGAAATAATCTGCGCTACCTAATGCTTGGAATGATGCAATTCCCTGACAAAGGCTAGTATCTGTCACAGGTAAGGTAAGGACAGGGAAAGGAGACAGGTCTGCAATGAAAGTGTCTTGAGCAAAACAAGTACCCAAATTATTGGCTTGTAAGATTAAAGTGTCACTACCATATATGGTAATGGGATTTGTAGTCTCACCTGTACTCCAAACAAAAGAAGTAGCATTCGCAATACTACCCATTACTGCTAAACTATCTGCACAAGTCGCTGTATCTGCAGGTAAATTAACACTAGGTGTTAATAGAGCATTAATAGCTAACGATTGTCTAGGTGTAATACATTGGTCTACCTCCAGTTCCCAACGATAAAAACGTTGGTAGTCTAGTGCATTGGGATAACCTTGAACAAAAGTAATGACGTTATTGCCTAAGCCTGTCCAAGAAGCAGCATTCGGAAATACATCGGCATAAACTTCTCCTGTTCCAGCCGACTTAGTAATAGTAATGGTATAATTAGTAGCACTAGGGCTAAGAGGTTGATCTAAGGCAATTCGTTCTATACCGCCAGAGGTAAGAGATAAGTTGTTCCAAGAGTTGATAAGAGTGCCAGACCCTGGTGTGCCCAACCAAATTTGGATGGTAACCGTAAGAGGGCCATTGGTAAATAAGGAAACAGCTCTAAGATTGGTTTGTTGATTGATATTAAAGGTGATACCTCGATAGGAAGTAGGGATATTATAGTAGTTTCCAAGTCCTTGAGGATTATTTAATCCAACGGTAGTTGTAACCGAATTATAACCCTCTACCCAAAGGGTATCGTTTCCTGCCACATTATAATTAATACTATCCCCTGTAGCAATAAGATTTCCAGCACTGCTAGAGTCATACCAATAGAAATAATCTGCGCTACCCAATGCTTGGAAAGATGCAATCCCTTCACAAATATTAGTATCTGTAGTTGGTAGACTAAGGACAGGGAAAGGAGACAGTTGAGCTATGAAAGTATCTTGAGCAAAACAAGTTCCCCCGTTGTCTGCCTGTAAGATTAAGGTATCACTATCATATATGGTAATAGGGTTTGTAGTCTCTCCTGTATTCCAAGCAAAAGAGGTTGCATTGCTAATATTAGCAGTTACAGTTAAACTATCTGCACAAGCTCCTGTATCAGCAGGTAAACTAACACTGGGGGTTAATAGTCCATTTAATGCAATAGATTGTCTAGCGGAAATACATCGGTCTACTTCTATTTCCCAACGATAAAAACGCTGATAATCTAGAGCATTAGGGTAACCTTGAATGAAGGTAATAACATTGTTGCCTATATTTGTCCAATAAGAAGCATTGGGGAATACATCTGCATAAACTAGCCCTGCTCCAGCTGATTTAGTAATCGTAATATTATAGTTAGTTGCACTAGCACTAAGAGCTTGATTGAGTTCAATGCGTTCTATTCCTCCAGAGGTAAGAGAGAGGTTATTCCAAGAGTTGATAAGGGTACCCGATCCTGGCGTGCCCAACCAAATTTGGATAGTTACAGTAAGTGGACCATTTGTGAACAAAGATACTGCTCTAAGGTTTGTTTGTTGATTAACCTTGAAGGTAATGCCACGATGAGTGGTAGGAATGTTATAGTAGTTTCCAAGTCCTTGAGGGTCTTGTAGGCCAACCATAGATGTGACTGAATTGAAAGCCTCTACCCAAAGGGTATCATTACCTGTTACATTATAATTAATACTATCACCTATTGCAACAAGATTGCCAGCAGCACTAGAGTCATACCAGTTAAAAAAGTTAGCATTGCCACTTGCAAAAAAAGTAGCTAATCCTATGCAAACATTAGTGTCTGTAGTAGGAAGGTAGAGTGTCGGAATATTATTTAACTGAACAATAATAGTATCTTGACTAGTCCCTGTTGCATCTGTCACTTCTACAGAAAAAGTATCAGAAGTATAGATGGTTACAAATTGAGTAGTCTCCCCTGTATTCCACAAATAAGTAGTTGGGCCTGAATGAATGCCTGCATCTAAAACCAAACTATCTCCACATAAGGAGGTGTCTTGGCCCAAATTAACTATAGGTTGAGCGATCGCGCTAAAGGAGAAAAATAAAGAAATAATAATAAGGGGATACAGGCTTTTCATATAAAACGTTTTTTACTTATTGGTAATACTCTAAGACGCATCTAATGTTGAAGTTCTACAAGCGAACCTCATTGAACAAAGATGAGGGATATATACATAATAATACTTTTGCTGTATATTGCATACAACAAAAGTATATAGTTTTCAGCTAATTAGCCTCGTTTTTATGTCAAAAAAAATACTTAGATCATATTATAGCCCCCACATAGAGAAGTCTGATAGATCTAAGTGGTCATAAATGCTTTTCAAATCCACAAAAATGGGTGAAGAAGTGGATATATTTTTGAAGTATTCTGCATCAAGTTTTTTGTATTCATCATGAGCTACAGCCACTATAATTGCATCGTACTTTTTGTCTATTTCGCTAGTTAAACTTAGTCCATATTCATGCATTACTTCCTCTGCATCAGCTAATGGATCAACAATATCTACATTTACTGAGAAATCTTTTAGACTAGAAACGACATCAACTACCTTCGAATTACGAATGTCTGATACATTTTCTTTAAAGGTAACGCCCATAACAAGCACATTCGCTGCTTTAGGGTCCTTATTTTTTTTGAGGAGTAGTTGCACCGTTTTAGTAGCAACATGAGCAGCCATGTTATCATTAATACTACGGCCACTTAGGATTACTTGAGGGGTATATCCTAGTTTTTGAGCTTTGTATGTAAGATAATAAGGGTCAACTCCAATACAATGACCTCCAACTAAGCCTGGAAAAAACTTAAGGAAATTCCATTTGGTGCCAGCCGCTGCCAAGACATCATTTGTATTGATATTCATTTTATCAAAAATGATAGACAACTCATTCATCAATGCAATGTTAAGATCACGTTGTGTATTTTCTATTACTTTAGCAGCTTCTGCTACTTTTATAGTTGCAGCCTTATAGACTCCTGCTTCAATGATTAATTCATATGTTTTAGCAATATCATCTAAAGATTCAAGATCACAACCCGAAACAACTTTTACAATTTTTTCTATTGTACGTTCTTTGTCCCCCGGATTAATGCGTTCTGGTGAATAACCAACCTTAAAGTCTTCTATGTATTTTAAACCTGATATTTTTTCGATAATTGGAATACAATCCTCTTCAGTACAACCAGGATAAACAGTAGATTCAAAAACTACATAATCTCCCTTTTTAATCACCTTAGCAACAGTTTCTGATGCAGATAATAACGGTTTTAGGTTTGGAATTCTATGTTTGTCTATAGGCGTAGGAACTGCTACTACATAAAAGTTTGCAGATCGAAGTTCCTCTATATCAGCAGTGAAATGTATATCAGTACCTTCAAAAGCACTACTTTCCAATTCCTTAGAAGGATCGATATTATTTTTCATTAGGTCTACTCTCTGAGCATTGATATCAAAACCAATAACTTTGATTTTTCTAGCAAAGGCAAGAGCTATAGGTAACCCGACATATCCTAATCCAATTACGGCAAGTGTGTTTTCTTTATTTTTTAGTTGCTGATACATGATTATAAATTTATTAGTAAAGTTTGAATTTTAAATATAGGAATAGATATGGAAAAAAGGTTTGTTTTAATATAAAAATCATTAGCCCTTCTTAAACAATGCTGGACGTTGTGTTATCTCATGATAGCAAATAACATCTTCTGCATAATAATGAAAAACCATACTTTTTCGAGTCAATTCAGGGTTAAGAATGGGCATCCCTCCATGCAAAAGGTTGGCATGCCAAATAAGTACATCCCCTTTTTTTGCTAATAGAGTCTTGGGTTCAATTTTTTGTTCTTTTACCATTGTGTTTATATGCCTTTCATAGAGTTGGTTTGCGTTGGAACCTATTCTATGATTCGTTCCATGATGTTCGAAGTCATCATTAAGCACATAAGGCAATTTATGACTTTTGGGATAATAGAATAATGGACCTTGTTCTGGTCCAATGTCTTCTAGGGCTATCCAAACAGCTATTAAGTAGCCTAAAGGGTAGGTTGTCATGTGGATAGTGTCAGAATGGGGACCTTGTTGACTACCTTTTATGAAATTAATGCTTTGAAATATGTTGACTGGCTTACCCACCAAAAAGCTTAATACCTTAGTTAAGGTGGGGTGCGTTGCCATATTATAGATGAGAGCAGATTGATGCAATACAAACATTAGTTTGTTGCCATACTTAAACTTAATTTTGCCGTTATTTAAGAGCTGCTCAATTTCAGCATTAACTTGATCTGCTTCTTCTTCAAAAAAGCCTTGAAGGATGCTATATCCTTCTTCAGACCAATCTATTATGGATTGTTGGATAGATGGCTCAAAACTTTGGAACTCTGTAGAATCTTCAGCTAACTCTTTTAGGCTTTGTTTATCTAACCAAGGCGAAAAAGGAGGTGTAAGCTCTTTGAAATCGGTACTAGATATAGAACTCCATACAGGTTTTTGGAGTCCATATTTTTTATATAAAGCTTTGTTGTGTTTTAATTGTGAATAGTGTAGTAGGTTATTGATGCTATAGGTAACCTTGAGGGTTCTAATAAAGTTGGTAATATCTTTCAATTTCGACATAAACTAGACTCTTTGATATACACAATATTAGTCAACATCAACAACTTCTTGTTGTTTTTGATCTTGCTCATTAAATTTAGAAAGGACAACAAGCACACCTATATTAAAAAAGAAAAATGCTCCAACTTTGTCTGTCTCTACTAAGTCATTGATGATTTGAAAAGCATCAATAACAACGAGAGATAGTGTAATGGCCATGATTAAATCTCGTCGCTTTTTATTCTCTATAGGAGTAAGATGATATATTTTTTGACCATAAATTAGAACAAAGAAAGCCAGTAATAAAAATATAATGAAACCAGGTAACCCCTGTTCTACAAATGTCATCAGATAGTAGTTATGAATACCAGAACCTTCTGGATTATCACTTACATAAGTTGTAAATCTTGCTAATGCATAAGGTTTATAATACTCACGGAAGGTACTAGGACCAAAACCAACAAAAGGTTTCTGGGCTATCATCCGTGTTCCTGCTATCCACCTATAATAACGTTCCATGGTAGATACATCTTCTAATTTGGTAGTAGAGGACATAATACCATCAAAACTTGTATGGGAAACCGTTTTTTCGGTAGGAGCATATTCCATAAACTTATTGGCAGTTACTAGATAAGTAACTACTGATAATACTAGGAGCGACGATACCAGCATAGCCCAAAATATTAGACGGAATCGGATAACCCAATAGGCTGCAAATGCTAATAATAAGGCAATATAAGCTGCTCTAGTATAGGCAAATCCGATAGCAATAATAAAGTATAAGCCTATAATTCTAGCAACACTTCGACCTCTTATTTGACGAGGAGCCCATTTTTGAAGATACCATACAAAAGGAGTTACAATAGCTAAAATAGCTGCATAGTTCACATGATTTCTGAAAAATGGGTGTGTTGCTGCATTAATCTCTTTGAACCCAAAATCAAGGGTGAAATGATGTATAAACACTTTGACTGATCCGAAAAATAAAGGTATGACAATCAACCATAGAATTAGGTCAATTTTCTTTTCAGAGGAGACTATATGATAGGTTAAGAAGTAAAAGGTAATAATATACCAACCTTTAGCTAAAAAAAACTTCAAGGAAATCCCAAAACTACTGGAGGTAAGGGTAGTAATCAGAATCCAAACTAAGTGCAAAAGCAGAATAGTTGTAATTGGATGTTTGATTATAGCAAAATCTATATCCTTCGGTTTCGATATAATATGTATTAAATAAACAGCAGCAAGCCCTATGATCAAGGGCTCTGTTGGCAGATCTGTTGCCAGAGACGAAGAGAATGAAAATTCTATAGAGAGTGGTATACAAGCAAATAATAAGAAAAATAACTTTTCATAATCAAAAATTGCCTGCAATGCTACTAAAAATGCTAAGGGCAATGCTACAAAAGTTATGGTCTCTAAAGCAATAGATGCAAATACAGAGACTATAACCAATATAGCATACCCAACAAATATATTTTGACGATCTTTATGAACGATCAGTTGACTTCTCATGCAAAACTTCTTTCCAATTTATTTTATTGTAGATATCCATAAATAGAATACCTGCCATACCCAAAAACGTTGCTAAAAGAACAGATCCAATTACAATAAGAGAGCGAATAGGATAAGACTTGATATTAGGCACCTCTACCGGTTCTAACAAAATGATACTAGCAACATTAGAATAGGCGTGAGCTTTAAATTTTGCAAATTGCTCATTAAAAAATGAAATCTCATCATTTAAATTCGCACGCTTATCTTCAAAGAATATAATTTGATCTCTACCTTTATTAAAAGCATAAATATTCATAGAGGTTTCATACTTTATAGAGTCACGCCCCCAAATAAAGGTTTCTTCCCCTCTTAACATACTCAATCGTTGTTCCGCACCAGCTATTCTAGCTTTAGTAACAATAATAGAATCCTTATGACCTTTATTCTTGATATAAGAAAACAATCTAGCCTGTTGCGAAATCAACTTAGACTCTGTGCTTGTAAGCATGGAAGATAATGCTTCACTTTGTTTGCCTACATCATAAATATTGTATTGACGTCTCAATTTTGCTAAAGTATCAGATGCTTCTTTTAGATCTCCAAGCCTATCTTGTATAGATTTCTCATAAGTAGCTTTAATCATTTCTTTATTAGGAGCAGTTGCACTTCTATATAAATCTTCTATTTTGTTAAGAGCTGCTTTTACCATTAATGCTGATTGAACAGGATCTTTGTCTTGAATAGATAGGTCTAAACCACTAAACTTGTTACGTTGAACATCACATAACTTTTTGAATTGTTTAGCTACTTGATATTGACCTTTAGGTGTAGATACGTCTATATCATAACGTTCTGCCAATTTGAAAGAGTCAACCATAAACTGTGTAAACTCTGATGACTCAGAAAATACCAATACTCTGTTGATGGCATCATCTCCACCATATAAACTCAGGTTACCACCCGAATCAAAAAGTTTTTGCTCTTCATTAGTTGGTACAAAAACAGCAATTGCAGTATAATAATTAGGCAACAAAAGGCTTATAGCAGCAGAACCTATTGCTGCAGTCAGAATAAGAATCAGCAATTGTTTGCGCCATCGATAAGCTGTACCTACTATATGAAGTAAGGAATAGTTTTTTGAATTATCCATGCGAATAAATAATATAACATTTTTTAAAAAAAGAGGGAAATTTGTGCAACCATCTGCAAAAGTATAAAAATTATATGGTTTTTGTTTTAAAAATAGATAAAATGCTGTTCAATTCAAGAATCTTCGTAGCAATTGCAACTATGACAGATAATAAACCACATAAAATATATGCTAAAATCCAATGAATTGACACCCATTGACCAACTAGCCAGTTGATAGCGATGACACTAAGTACAAAGATGACCATACGCAGCAATAGCTGTTTTGGGAAGGAAAACTTAAATATTTTGTGCACTAAAACAATTTGCCCTAGTACAATGAGTCCTTGAGTAACTAATGTGGTAATAGCTGCACCCCATGCACCATACCACTGGATCAAGAAAATATTAGAAACAATATTAAGAAAGACACCTACTAAAAAAATTCGATTCATCTCTCGCATATTGCTATTGGCCGTAAGTAAGGTGCCAAATATATAACTGGTTCCCATTATGTTAAAACAAAAAACTAGAAGAGCCAAGACAGGTGCTATCGATTCTGTATTTTGAGTATACATAAGCTCTACAATAGATTTGGACCAAAATGCTGTAGTAATACTAAAACTAACAGTGATAGTGAAAATGATCTTGAAACTAAGTAAGGCAAGTTCAACAATACTTTCTTTGTCTTTGAGCATCTTAGCAAACATAGGAAGTAAAAGGTTTGCAAATAAAAGCCCTATTATATTAACAGCATCCAATATTCTGTATCCAGCAGCATAAATTCCAGCCTCTTTATCCCCTTCGGTGCCAGGTATTAAGCGCTCTATCATTACACCATCCACCCGCAAATAAATTGTCATTAAGAATACCGTCAAAGCAAAAGGAAGTGTTTGCTTTATAATTGCTACTATAGTCGTCCATCTCCAATTGAATTGGATTCGATCTTTCATATACCGCATAACCATAAACAAGGCGACTAGAGCTGCTAGCCCATAAGCTAATGTTTGTGCATAAACAAACCATTCAATCCGGAAATTATCTTGCCAAGGGCCCCAAATAAGGAAGCTACAGAAGATAATCATTAGTAGTTTGTCTAGTATAGAAACAAAGCTATCTAAACGATAATGTTGAAGTCCTGATATATTGGAACGGAAGAAGAGTATAAAACCTATAAAAACTTGATTGAGTAATAAGAATAGAAGCAAATAAAAACTAGCCCAGTCGTATTGCATTATCCATGCAACCGTAAAGGCAACTATCAGCAAACCTACAGCTAGAGCTGACTTGATTAGCAAAAAAGTGGGAAAGTATTTATCCAGTAAGTAGCTATGTTGAGCAATACGACGATTGTTGTATTGCTGTAAACCCAAATCTCCTAAGATAGAAAATAGATAAGAAAAATTGAATAGAGAAAAGTACCAACCGTACGATTCAGCCCCTACCATATTTTGTACATTTAGATCGATTCCAAATATAAAAAAGGGTTTAACCAATAGATTTATGGCTATAAGGAACATTAAGTTGAGTAAAAACTCTCTATTCATAGTCTAAAATTAACACTTACTGGTTTGTAGAAGATTCTTTATTCTCAGGGAACTCACCTGTAGTACGAGCTTCATCTTCTTGCAATACAACTGGTGCTTTGCGGAAGAAGAAATCATAGCCCCACAACAATCGACGAAAGACTAGGTGTTGCACCAAAAAGAAATGATTGTCATCTACATCTATATAATAGCGTTGTAGTTTTTGGCGATGACCAGGAAGTCCATCTCCTCTATCAGCAGTAGGATTATAAATCCCATAAACTCGGATATATTGAGCTTCTGATTTTTGTTTGAGTTTATAACTCAAAATCAAAAAAGGAGTGGCTGTTATAATAGAATCTCTGAGTTGTTTGTTGTATACAATTTTTTCGGCAGCTACAGCATTAAAATCTTCAAAGTATGTAGCAGCATTATCATTATTAAACAAACTAGGATCTATCTTTTTCGTAAGATCGCTGAGTGCAGTTACCTCATATTGATCTGGCTGTACCTTACTCAACTTAAAGGAATGACTGATTTGACTAGGGTCTTGATACTCTAACTGTATATATTCTAAGTTTTTAGGGTTAATTCGAAAGACAGCTTTGTCGCGCCAATCTTTTTCAGACACAATGTAGCGAGTATGAACAGAACCTATGAAATTAGGGATGTCAACAATATAAGGACGTTCTGCACCTTCCATAATCATGTGAGTACCCTTTCCCTCATCAGCATCTTTGCCAACATAATAGGTTTTTATAAGAGAACCATCCTTATCGTAAATCTCTACCTTATTGGATATAGCTGCTAATGTCTTGACAACATTGTCTACTGCTGGTTTGGGTACAGGATTTCGAGCACGAATAGATTTTACGGTTTCTAGCAGATTGCGAACAGCATCTGGACGAGCTCTGTATTTTTGGTTGGTAGCCATATTAGTGTACATCCAAGTATTACCTTCTAAGGTGAGTAATGCTTGGTTGCCTCCTCGATCTGCTATGAAAATTTTGCCTACGATCGATATATCTTCAATATGAAATGAAGAAACATCAGTACTATTATAAGTACTAGAATTATTTTTTTCAGGATTGGATAGTAAAAACATTGTACCTAACCCTAAAACGATAAAAAGAATTGCTGGAATAATTAGTCTGCGCATAGCTCTGTTTTTTAAGAATGACAAAGGTAAGATTATTTTTGATTCTTAGTATAACAAAGGTTGGTTAGGCATAGTATAAGTAATAGGGCAAAGATAATCGCACTGTTTTAGAGCAATCTTTTTTAACCTAATTTCGTTGAAAATACTTGCCATAGCTAATGCTATGACTGTGTTTTTTGCCTTATTAGATTAAAAAAATGTTTAGAGCAAACTATACATTTTCATTTGCCCTATTACTTAACAAAAAAATGATGAGACAGTATATTTAAATACCATCTCATCA
Organism: Aureispira sp.; assembly: GCA_024222455.1. Classification (GTDB taxonomy): domain Bacteria; phylum Bacteroidota; class Bacteroidia; order Chitinophagales; family Saprospiraceae; genus JAAEPD01. The sequence goes on along the minus strand of JAAEPD010000127.1, from coordinate 24,793 downwards.
TCAAAGATATTCTATTTTGTTAGAGTATGTCAAGACATCACTCTATTATTTTTTCTATCTCACACTATAAAGCAACCATTTTCCATTGGCCATCAATCTTACGTACTAAAAAACTAGCAACGTCAGATGCACGGAATAGACGAGTAGCACCAGCTGCTACTGGAGTAGCTCCATCAAAGAAATAATCATTAGCTTTTATACCCAATTTAGCACTAATGCCAGGATATTTAGCTTCCAACTGAGGTTGAGTCATTACTGTTTGTGCATAATTCTCTAAGTATAGTTGGTAGCTCACTTGAATATCTGTACGCAATGGATTGTCGTCGCAGTACATCTTTTTTAACTCAGCGCTTTTTTGAAACTTTTGACCACTTTCAAAGCTCATGAAATCATTAGCTAATAAATCGTAATTATCATCACAATTTTGATCAAAATAGTTTTTAACAACCTTCAAACCAAAAGCTTTTACATCACTAGAGTAATTTTTAGTTGATGTGTTTGTTGTAGCCGTTTGGGTTAATGTAGCGTTCTTTTTAGCAGGAGTAAGTATTTGTGCAAATGTAAATTGAGCCATAAATAAAAGGCCAATACATAGTGTCAATGTTTTATAAAACATAAGTAGTTGTTTTTTATGTTAATGAATAGGACCAACAAAATTACAATTAATTCAGAACTCGATCAAACTATTTAGTTAAAAATACCTAAACAAGTCTCTCAAGACTGCTTATAAGCAAAAGGAGTTCCAATTTTAATCGGTCAACCAACTTTTGTAATAATCCTCTAGTTCTATGCCTAAACAATGCTCTGTCATTAGTAGAGGTCTAAACGGATCAATCATTACAGCAAGCTCTTCGGTTCCCTTCTTCCCAATACTCTTTTCTACGGTACCTGGATGTGGACCATGTGGAATTCCTCCAGGATGTAAAGTCAGCATGCCCGGTTCCACATGTTTTCTACTCATGAAATCGCCATCTACATAATACAACACCTCATCACTATCTACATTGCTATGATTGTAAGGTGCAGGGATAGAAAGAGGGTGGTAGTCGTACAAACGTGGTACAAACGAACAAATTACAAAGCCTCTACCTTCAAAAGTCTGATGGATAGGAGGTGGTAAATGTATACGTCCTGTAATTGGTTCAAAATTATGTATAGAAAAGGCATATGGATACGAATATCCATCCCAGCCTACTACATCAAATGGATGATTGAGGTAGTAGTAAGGATAAATCATATCCTCTTTTTTGATATAAAACAAGAACTCACCTTGTTTGTCTATACTTTCTAAGTTTTCAGGTTTGCGAATATCTCGTTCGCAAAAAGGAGAATGCTCCAATAATTGCCCAAACTCATTGCGATAGCGTTTAGGTGTCACTACAGGACTATAAGACTCTATTATCAATAAGCGATTATCATCATTTTCAAAATCTAGTTGATAAGTAGTCCCTCTTGGAATAACTAGATAATCTCCATAACCAAAAGTGATTTGGCCATACATAGTCTTGAGTACACCACTACCTTTGTGTACAAAGATAAGCTCATCCGCATCCGCATTCTTAAAGAAATAATCCGTCACGCTTTTTCGTGGAGCAGACAAAATTATTTTAAGGTCATTATTGACCAAAACAGCCTTTCTGCTTTTGATATAATCATCCTCAGGTTCTACCGAAAAACCTTTCAGACAGCGAGGTTTTAGTTGCTTATCATGGATCGTTTTTGGTGCGACCGAATAAGGTTCTCCTACTTGCTTGATCTGAGTAGGTGGGTTGATATGGTATATGTTTGAATAGACATTAGAAAAACCCTCTGTTGAAAACAGCTCTTCGTGGTACAAAGAACCATCAGGTTTTCGGAATTGGATATGTCTTTTGTTTGGAATATTGCCCAATGCATAATAATGAGGCATAGCTAAATAGTTTTTTGGATATGATATAAAATATAGCTAAGTAAAGTATTCTAACTTGGGCTCCAAATATACAGTTTTTTGGAACTAAGGCGAATTAATAGGGTGCTAGATCGTCAATAGTGACAATAATCATTTATTGTTGTTGGTATATAGCTGTTTGCTGGATAGCTTCAATAATAGCATCTAACTCATCAGGGTAATTAACATAAGGATTAGGGCTGTCTGTTCGTTCCCAAATACTGATGGTAACTATATGGCGACGATGTCCCTTAGTTATGGCTAAACGGAGGGCAATAGGACGAGGCTTTTTAGTGATACGCCTAGCACATTCTTGAGTTTCGCAGGTGTATGTTTTTTGAAAAGTAAAGAAGTTTTTTTCCTCAATAAAAGCTACTAAGTCTTCCAATGTTTTTCGAGGGATATAGCTTTTGGTAATCACTAAACCTTTCAATTCTGTTTGGTATTCCCATATTACTCTACCATCTGTTTTTACAGTTAGAATATTGCGATAGACAGGGTCTGGACCACCATAAAAACCTCCTCCAACTAATTCTATCTTAAGAAATTCTAAATCCTCGATAGGTGTTTTGTTTAGCTTGGCCAATCGATCTTTTCGGCGTTGTTCTTTTAGTTTTCGGCGCTCTTCTCTTCGTTTGTTATACCTTCTACGTTTACCCAATTCTGCTTTGACATAGCGGTATTTGTTTTTGCCTGAAATTCCACCTGGAGCATGATTAACATTAACATCGGGCAAGTCGAAAGGTGAACGCTCAAAAGGGGCTTGGGCATCACTAGTTCGGATAAAATGATAACGATAAGATGATTTGGTGTTTAGCGAAAACTCTAGTATCAAGGTTTCTTCTGTAAATTCGGCGATGCGCCACCATTTTATTTTTCTGAATTCGTAATAGATTTCATTACTCAAGTTGTTCAATTTCCATTCGCCATACGTCAATTTGCTATTGAGGTACATCTCATAGGAGTAATCATATTTGAAAAATAAATAATACTCATAATCTTTATCTGCCTTATGTATTATTGTGTTGCTCTCTGCATGGGTAGTATAGGTGTATTGCCATTTTGTATTAACAAAAAGATTTTCATTAATTGCGGCATAGCCAAGGCTATCCACTGGTAAGTTTTGAGCTAACAGTAGAGAATAACTAAATAGGAGTAGATTTAGGGCTATTATCCATTTTGATATGTGCATAGCGCCAAAATATTGAAAAAATAAGGAAGTTATTTTTATACTTGAATACGTATTATTACTTTATAATAGATCGTGTATTTTTAGCTTTATCAATCAATTAGAAAAGTTTCACGAGCTGATTACATTACAAATTTACTTAAAAAACCTCAGAAATGATACGAACCACACTTTACACCTGCCTAATTGCTATTTTTTGTATAGCTTGCAATGACTCTAAACCTGTAGAAAACGGTTCTATGGGGGAACCTCAGATTGTGGAAGTGGATAATTCTGAAACATTATCTTCAAGAGGAGCTATTTTGATGGGTAGTGAGTCCGATGCCCACTTTATTATGGAGGCAGAATCCTTAAAGTTAGAAGCAGATGCAGCCAACAAATATATTGACTCACTTGAACAACTCTGTGCTCAGGATACTAGTAATATAGATGCAAATTTTGCTTTTGGTACAGAGCTGGCTCTTGGTTGTGACTGGGACGGAAATGGAAATCTAAAAGGCTGTAATGAAGCAATCGAAAGCTTAACAAGAGTTATAAGCACAGACCCTAATTATAAAAATGGGGCAGCTTATTTTAATAGAGGACAGGCTTATATTTCGTCTGAAAACTGGGAAGCAGCAACTAAAGATCTCAATGCTTATTTAGAGATTGATAAGGATCTACCATCTGCCTATGCTTATTTACTTTTGGCTAAGGCAGCTTTTGAGCAAGGAAACAAGGATAAAGCTTGTGAGCATGTTCAACATGTCAAGGATGGATTACCTGGTCAGTACAATTCTACATATAATATATGGACAGAGCGTTGTGGAATAGAATGGATGTAATCTGAGGCCAGCTTTCTAAACATTATTTTTAAAAAAAATACCAATTTATGTTACGCACCACTGGATTTCTGATTTTTATGATACTCTCTTTTGTAGCTTGTGATAATAGTGCAGAAGAAAAAACAACTACTCCTGAAACCTCAGTAGAGCTTCCTGAGCCCAATAAGACAGGTTTTGTCTCTAAAGGCTCTATGTTGTTTAGCTCAAAAGAAGATGCTAAAGTGTTTTTGGAGGCTCCTTTGATTCATGTGCATGCTGATACTGCCAACAAAAAAGCGGATTCTTTGCGCCTTGCATATGCCAATGACCCTAACAATATAGATGTAAACTTTGAACTGGGGACACACTTTGCTGTTTTAGGTTCTTTTACCTTAGAAGATGAGCATAAAAAAAGAGATAGTGCAATTGTAATGTTAACAAAAGTGATAGAAACCAACCCTAAGTATAAAAATGGTGCAGCTTATTTCAATAGAGGACAAACATATGCAGTAGGTCTGAAATGGGAGGAAGCAGTCCAAGATATAAATACTTATCTCGATGTTGATCCTGAACCAGAGGTTTATTCTCAATTGATATTAGCCAATGCCAATTATGCAAAAGGGGATTCTACCAAAGCTTGTGAGTATATCCAAATTATGCAAGAAGGGTTGGGCAACAGCTATAACTCTGCTACCAGTATCTGGGAAAAACGTTGTAAATAAGACCAAACAAACAAGATTTAAAATATTCTGATAAATAATAAAGAAAGAGTACTTTCGAGTGTTCTTTCTTTACAACTTCTTTATATAAACCTTTTTAGATAGTGTTGAATAAATTACTGTATATACTGTGTTTAAGCTGTTTTGTGTTAGCTTGCAATCAAGGTCAACCTAAGGATGATTTTCCAGATTTTACGGATGAGCAGCTTAATAAAATGCTCAAAAGTAGTCCTGAATATCATAAAACCTTGCAAGAGCAACAACAGCAGTCTTCCACAAATGCTTTGCTCAACGATTTAGAAAAACGCTATCAAGAAGATACCAGCAATATTAATACTACCTTTGCTTATGCCCACCAACTTTGTTTGCAATGCATTCGAGCCAAAACGAAATATTGTACAGAGAGTATCCGCTTATTTACGCAAGTGATAGATCAAGATGCTGATTTCAAAGAAAAGAAGCCCTATTATAATAGAATGTTGTGTTACAAACAGCTAAAAGAATATGAGAAGGCAAGTGAAGATATAGCTGTTTTTGTAGAGTATTATGCCCCAAAACCAATAGTTAACCATTATGCAGTACAAGCAGAGTTGTTTTACTTGCAAGGTGATTCTATACAAGCTTGTCAAGTTATGCAAAAAGCTTATCAAATAGATAGTTTGCCATTTGATAGTTTATCATGGCATGGGAGCTGCCTTTAAGCAGCACGTTTGCGTCCTTTTATAGCAAAATAGCCAAAGGCTAAACCTAATCCAATAGAAATATACCACCAATAATTCGTCTTTTTTTGAATGCTAATAGGGGTATAGTTGCCCAATTGAACTAAGGCGCTCCAAAAAGCTGGATGAGCACTTATTCCCTTAGCATTTTTCAAAAACTGAAGTTTTGCATTACGAAGTGCATCTGCTTTGCTTTCTCCTTCCATTAAGTTCTTATAGAAATCTTCCATAAGCATTGCAGTAGCTTGATCATTGATTTGCCAAAGGCTAACCACCAAACTAGGTACACCTGCATACATAAATGAACGAGCCAAGCTCATCACCCCTTCTCCTCTCTGAAATTTGCCATAACCAGTTTCGCATGCACTCAAAACCACCAAAGCTGCATTGAGCTGCATATGTGATATTTCATAAGCTTGCAAAAAATTATCCTCAATGCTATCCTTATTCTCCGTGAAAGCTAATCCCGATAAGATAGGGTGATGACGATTGAGGATACCATGCATGGCTAAATGAATAATCCCAAATCGAGGAGCTTGCTCTTTGAAGAAAGCTTCATTGGCTTGGCTACCTTTTGCAAATACACCATTAAATTTTTTGGATAGATTATCTATTTCTTGCTGTGTAGCAGGCAATGGTTTCAGAGTACTGTAAAGTGATTTGAGATGCGGAGCCCTGAAATCAGGACTTGTCATATTGCTATATGATGCGGCAAACCCTAATAAATGATCATTGGACAGTTGGTTATTGTCATTCTGCATGTTTTCTTTGAACATAGTAGCAGAATAATCATAACTTATGCTATACTTCTGTAAGAGATAAGGCATATTAGCATAGTCAGTAGAGTTGGTAGCTTCTGTCAGAAAAACCTCAAAAGGAAGATGCCCCAATTCTCCATCTGGAACAATGGTCAAATGCTTGATTTGCGTTTTGTTGTGGAGGGCAGGAGCTACTAAAATTTGGTAAAACCAATGTGCATTTTGAGCATATAAATTATTACTTTTTTGAGGATTATTGGTTAATAAATAATAATCACTGAGAGCTAAACGAAGTTCTTTAATCTTTGTATCTAGCTGGTTTTTATTGAGCTCAATAGGGTGTATGGCAAAATCTTGAGCATCTATATAGAATAGATATACCGTAGAATCGACAATGACATATTCTAAAAGAGCAGCATCCTTTTTTAGAAGAGGTTGCAAATCGCTAACCTTTGCAAATATAGGCGCATAGCGAAGTTTGAAGTATTTTGGGAATTGTTTTTCTATTTGTTCTTTAAAGATATTTATCTCAAGATCAACTTTATTTAAAATAGCTCTAAGTTCTTTTTCCACTGTTTCATTAGAGGTGGTTAGGAGTTGTTGTTGAAGTTCATTTTGTTGATGTTGCAAGTGCATTTCTTTAAGTGCCAAACTATCTGGCAAATCTCCAAAACTTCGAGCTCTTTGAGCCTTGAGTGCATCTGTTAGGAGTAGTGTTTTGTTATGCTCCATGTAGTATAGTGCATTGACTATATGGCTAGGATTTTTAGTTTGCTCAGATAAGTCTATTGCCGATTGTATAAGCTCTCCTACAAAGAACGAACTGTTTTTAGCTAAATCAAGTTTGTCTTCGTTTACAGATCGTTTATCTTGTTGTTGCCCAATTAATAAAATAGTCTGTTTACAAAGTGTATGAGCTTGTTCTAGTTGCTTAATGTCTTTAGTCTGTCGATACAAGGCTCTGAATGATTTATAAAGGAGCTTTATACTATGCAAAATTAGGTCGCTAGAGTAGAATTTTGTTTGTGGCAATTGCTCAATTAAGGTAGGAAGTAAAATATTACTATCCATAGAAGGACTATTAGTTATAATTGCTTTTTGACAATAGGCTACTGAGGAGGTGTAGAGTCCTTGTTTATAGACTGATTTTGCAAAATTTAAGTGAGTGTTTGCAATGTCAGAATGTCGATGTCCAAACAGTTTTTGTCGAAGTTTTAAGGCTTTTTGATTATAAAATTCTGCTTTTACATAATCTTCCTGTTCAGAAAAAACTGCTGCTAAGTTATTCAAATTGATACCTAAAGAAACATAATCTTGATGTTGTTCCAGAATAGGAGTGATTTCTAAGAACAAAGACTTAGCCTCATCCCATTTTCCTTGATCCAAGTATGCACCTGCCAGATTATTAAGAGATAGAGCATAATCTGGACTATGTATATCAGATCTTTTCTGACTAAATTCTAGAGATTGTTGATATATAGCTTGCGCTTTTTTGAGATGACCTTGTTGGTGATAACATAAAGCTAAGTTGCTTAAAACATAATGATAGTGATCCTCTTCTTCCCCTATTGCAATATAAATATCTTTAGCTTCCAAAAAGAAAGCTTCTGCTTTAGTATATTGATGTAACTCTTGATATAAGTGTCCAATATTATTGATTAAATTGGCATATAGAGAGTGTTGAGTATTATCTATATTTTTTGATAATTCAAGTGCTTGTAAAAACAGAGCCTCTGCCTCATCAAACCAGTTCATTTCTTGATAGGTGTAGGCCAAATGATTGAGGAAACGAATGTATTGGATATCCTCCTTGAATGGATAATTCTTAATAATTTTTTGATATAGACCAACAGCTTCCTCGTATTTGTTTTGCTCTGCATAATAGTCTGCCAATCCATTTAATGCATTTAGACTTTCTGGATGAAATGGGCCTAAGTGTTTTACAAAAATAGATTGAGCTTTTAAATATTGGTTTTCAATATATTTGGAGGGTTTTGCTGAATACAACCCTATGTATGCTGCTAAGTAGCAAGCGTAACCATATTCTAAATGGTGTTGAAGATTCTTGTCAAGAATATCCATCATTTCTATAGTTATCTTATCCGCAGAAGTTAGATCTCCTTGATGTAGGTAGAGTATTGCTTGCTGTCCTAGTAGGCGGGCATATATATAGTGTTGTTTAGGGTATTGTGACTCCCATAGCTCAAAAACTGTAGTTAAAATTTCTTGACTTTTTTCTAACTCTCCCTTATTAATGAAGTTACCAGCTTGGATGCCTAGTCTTTTGATATAAGAAGAGTCTTTGGGGCCCTTTTTGCTTGCCTCCAAAGCTAAATCTAAGTAATAATCGCTAGAATCTGATAAGCTCATCAAATGATAGTGATAAGCCAGTTTATCGAGTTCTACTAGTGTTAAATCTTTGGGAGATTGGGCATAAATGATAGGGGAGCACAAAAGAATAAAACCAAGTATGCGTAGCATAGACAGACAAAAATTAATGTATAATGAACTATTCGTGTTATATATAAACACCTAACAAAAATACTAAACAGTTATTGATCTAAGAAACTTTATAGAAGCAAAGGCTGTTGTTGCATGAAATTAATTAAAAAATAAAGAATTATTAGAATGCAACAGATTGATATACTGTTTGATATGGAGACAAATGATCCTGATGATGTAATGACACTCTGTATCTTATCTGCGCACCCTAATGTCAACTTGAGGGCTGTGACTGTTATGCCTGGAACCGATGAACAAGTTGGCTTAGTTCATCGAGTATTAGAACTTACAGACCATCCCGAAATACCTGTAGGGAGCTATGCTATAGGTTATGAAAAACCTTGTGTTTCTGGCTTCCATAATAAATGGTTTGGGAAATGGGAGGACAAAACACCAGATGGAGAAGGTTATCAGATTATAAAAGAAACAGTTGCGGAGTATCCTGAATTGACTATACTAACAGGTGGTCCACTCAAAAATTTTAGACTATTGGATGCAAAATTGCCTATACACCGTTGGGTTGCTCAAGGTGGTTTTGCTGGTGACAATGTAGTGCCTCCAGAGCATCGCTTACCCAAGTTTGTGGGGCGAACAACCTGTCCGACCTTTAATTTTGGAGGTGACCCTAAGACAGCTTCTAAACTTTTGGCAACTCCTCAGATAGAAAAACGTTTGTTGGTGTCTAAAAATGTATGTCATGGGTTGGCCTACGATGCAGAAATGCACGAAAAAATGGAAGGCTACAAAGATAGCTCTGCTGGCTTACATTGGGTGTATAAAGGAATGGATAAATATCTACAACGAAGACCTAATGGAAAGCTATTTCATGATCCCTTAGCTGCTTGTGTTGCTATAGATCCTAGTATTTGCGAATTTAGAGAGGTAGAGTTGTTTAGAGCAAGAGGGGAATGGGGGAGTAATTTAGTATTAGGAACCAACACCTTTATTTCTATAGCAGCAGACAAAGATCGGTTTTTTGATGTTATGGTTGGTGTTTAGAGCTTGTTGTGTTGTATCAACCATTCTTTGAGCTGAGTTTGCTCAACCGTAGAAAGATCACTTATAGACGTTGTTATGTGCTTTTTTTGATGTGTAACAATAGATAGCATACCATTTTGCCAAGTTGCTTTTTGCAACCAATCCCAACCTCTAGCCTCTGTGCTTGGAGGGGTTTCGTAAATCTGAAGAACAATATCATCAGCTGTAAAGATGAGATCATAGCTGTTTTGATAGAGTCGTAGGTAGTACAGTGTAGGCCAAAGAAGTATCAAGCTCCTCAGTAAAAAAACGGCTGTAATAGAACAAACTATAGTTAGAAAAAAGGGTGTTTCTAAAAGACTAAACAGTCCTATTCCTACCATTGTAGCAGCTATTATATATAGTATTCCATTCCGAAAAAGATTCTGACGAAAGTAATAACTATAAATTAATCCAAATTGAGGTTTGATTGCTAATTTTATCTGCATAGGTATAAATATACAAAAAAGGGTCTGTAACTATAGTAGCTACAGACCTTCCTAATTTATTGATCTAGGTTTAGATTACTCAGCACTAAATGACCAATCTTTACCATCTTTATCTTGTACTTTCATAGCAGAATCATTTATTTCTAATACAGTATATTCTCCTACAAAGTTATGTCCTTTTCCATCAGCAGCTTGGTCGCCTACCAATTTAAGTGTTTTTAGATCTTCTGATAATGTCCATTTCCCATGTACAGGCTCATCTTCTCCAAATTTAGCATCAAAAGAACCGTCAATTTTTAAATCAACAAAAGCTTCTTCACCAGTCCATTTTTTAGAGAAAATTAAGCTAAAATCTTCGTCTTGAGCTTTAGACTCATTCATATCAACACCTCTAGTGTCTTCAATTTTTACATCATCTTCAGTTGTTTCGTCTACTTTGTTGCTATCAGCAGTAGAACCACAAGAAGAAATAATAAATGCTAGAGCTACTAATAATCCGAAAAGTGCATTAAGTTTCATAATTCAATCTTTTAGAGTTGTTGGTAAATAATAATCTATAATTATTGGCAATACGAGTAAGTGTCTAATAAAAGTCACATCCTCTATTTATGTGCCCTAAAAGTTAGCAACATTTCTTCGTCACTAGATACTTTTAGAGTGTTTTGGTCAATACTTTTTATGGTATAAATTGTCGTTTTGCTAGCGCCTTCTGTCATCTGATTCGCTTTCATGCTTAGTTGATTGTTTGCACTATCAAAATTCCAACTACCTTGAATGATCACATTAGGAGCAGGAGTGCTCTTGTATATTCCTTTTTCCTGAAGTTCAAAATACATTTTACCAATAGCATTTTTCATGTAAGCATCCAAATCTTGTTGTTTTTGAGGAGACCATGTGCTACCTCTTCCATTGGTTATGAATTCACTTACATCATACTCTGCTAAAACCCATTTGTTCAACAATAATTGTTGAGTAGTAATTTGTTGTTCTACAGGTGTAGACGAAGCGTTTTTACTCATATCATTTTCACAACCAATACAACATAATGTTAAAAATAATAAGAATATTACCTGTTTACTCATGCTTTTGCAATTTTTTTATTGAAAAGTTATTCAATTCTTTATTGGGAGTATAATTTATTGATTAGTTGAGCCTAAATTGATTTAGCGATAATAGTTAATGGATAAGTTGACTTTTTTATTGTGCTTTGGTGTAGATTGTAGACTATAAGATAGAAAGAGAAAGTGCCGAATCGGTTGCAAATCAGGCTAAATTGTACACACTAAGATGGGTCATTGCAACTGGGGTGCTTCGGCACAAAGCAGTTTATTTGGAGTAATAAACTGTTACTAAGGTAAGTTTTTTTTCTTAAAGAATATAAATATTGGATTAATTTGTTTGCAGAGAGTCTTGTACACATCGACAAGATAGAGCACCATTAATATTTTCATAATTACGATTGAACGACTCATTAGGGGCAAAAAAACTAAAGTACCAAGCTTCTTTCTCGTCAATCTTGGAGCTACTCCAATAGGACCCATAATTATCTAATCCACGAAATTGTTGATCACGAACTGATTTATAACCTCCAAATTGAACATCAAACCCACTATACCCACTAGGAGCTAAGGCTGCATAAACAGCACCCTCAAACCAATGATCTTCTCGCTCTTTTCCGAAAAGTTGTCCCATACTTCTCCATTCTTCCTCACTAGGCAAATGCCAACCTTTGGGGCAAGCTTTCATTGCAGCCTCCCAAGTATATAGTTGTCCGTAATTAGTACAATTTTCAGGGTTATTCTCAAAACAAAAAGAACTGTCTTTAGGGCTTACTCTATTAAGGTTTTCAGCCATCCAAACTTGATTTCCTAGTTTTATGGTTTTGTAAGTTTGGTTTCCAAATGTTACGGATTGATGAACAGGCTTAGGAGGTTCTACTCGTTTATGTTTTTCTCCTTTGATACATCGACAAGATAATTGCTGTTTTTTTGTAGATGCCATCTCTCTACGAACTTGGCGAGATACTCCATCAAATGTAAATTTATAGGCAGTGTTATAGTTATATTCTGTTCCAGTCCAATAGTAACCATAGTTGTCTAGATACCAATAGTTAGTGGCCACATGTTTCTCACCTGCCAAAGAAATGTTAAGTTGGCTTGAACCCCCTTCTACTAGAGCCTCTAAAGCCTCCTCTCCTGAGCTACTACTTTTGTCACAACAGCCCCCATAGTGATCAATTAATATCTGCCAATCTTCTAAAGTTGGGAGTCTCCATCCATCAGGGCAAGCATCTAAAGCTGCTTCCCATGTATATAAACGTCCATAAGTATCACAATTTTTAAGGCTGTCATTATAACAAAAACAAGCTTCACCTACATCAATATTTAGATTTTGGGTCATCCACTCTTGATCCCCAATTTTTATGCTTTGAAGAGTATTGGATTGACAGGCCCAAAGGCTACACAGTAGGAGAATAAACAGTAGTATTTTCATAGGAATGAATTTTTTTTACTAGAAATTAGTAAAAAATTTGCAGTCCTCTAAATGAGGGGGCAAAGGATAAGGTAATTTACGAACATTAGTTTTTCGAAGATCAACCCATTTTAGTTTTTTGAATGGATAGTCTAATAGGATTTTAGGAAATTGACGAATACTACAACCTTGCATATTGATTCCCATCAAATCAGGGAATTCTTTTAGGGTTGTAGGCAGATTTCCTAATCTAGAGAGCTTGGAGCAGTCCAGTATATGCTGACTGTTGATAAACAGTTGTAAAAATGCTGTTTGCTGTTTTGCTGGAGCATGCAATATCAGATAAGTATAAGCTTTTTGATGGTTTTTATATACAAATTGGGCAACTTGAGAAATATCTAGACTAGCCGTGGCTTTCTGGTAACGGATCAGTCTGTTGCAGATTTCGGATTCTCGCATAGAGGTTGTATAAAAAGAAATTCGTCCACGCAATAGTTCCTGTCCTCCTTTATCTATATTCACATACAATAGTTGTCGAATTTTTTTGCGCAAAGTTTTATCCTGCACAAAAGTATAAGCTATAAACAAGGGAGTGATTAGGGATTTGTCTAAACCGCCACCTTCTATGAGTTGTACAGCCAATCGAATACTTTCTTCCTGAGTGCTGTATAGCAATTCTATCAAGTTACCTCTATTCTGAATAGTCTCTTTATCCTGTTCTAATAAAAAACCACCTTCTTGTTCTTGCAAAAACTGATGTAAATCCTGTTCACTGATAAAAACAAGATTAGGATAATTATGCACCTTATGTTTTAGTGGAATAGGAGCTACTACCAAAGCATGTGTTGTCGTTGTATTTAGTTTTTGGGTATATTGGATTCCTAGCTTATTTAGGCGCTCATAAGTTGCTGTTTTTTTGAGTGCTTTGGGCCTACCTACTATACAAACTACACTGTTTTTATCTAAAGGTTGTTTTGCAAGAGTGTGATTGTTGTTATCTGCTATAAGCGTCCATACTTTATTGTTGAGAGGAGGATAATTGATGCAAAGTAGGTCAAATAATAGTTTCCTATCAATAGGGATAGTCTTTTGAGTAAGAATATCAAATGCATACTTGCGAAGTGATAAAGGTGCATTAATCTTAGAGAGTTTGGCCACCATTCGTATGATTTTTTGCATGGTGCCTACATTAATACCAAATAGCATAGGATCTAAGAGCCTAGCTTTTTGGGGATTGAGGTGAGCTAAAAATAAGAAGGTGCTGAAAACTTGACGAATCTTGTGTGATTGGATGTCTAATAGCCCTAATTTGGGAAGGTTTGCCAATGATTTGGGAAGTGTTTTGATAGCACTATTTCCTAAATAAAGTTTTTCGAGATTTTGCAGCTTATCTATATCTTCAGGGATCTCTACTTTTGGGCATCTAGTCAATGCTAAGGTATGCAATTTGTTGAGCTGCAAAAGCCCTCTTGGAAAACCTTCTAAGGGGTTTGCATGAATCATAATCGTTTCGAGAGATTGAAGTTGCCCTAAGGTATCGGGTAAGTCTTCTAGTCGATTGTTGTTGAGTATTAGCAAACGTAAATTTTGTAGAGCTAAGACTTGTGGAGGTAATACCTTGAATTTATTGTAAGATAAATCTAAAGTTTTTAGTTTTTGAAAGCTTGTAATAATTGCGGGAAGCTCCTCCAAACCATTGTGAGCCAAAGATAAGTATTGTGTGGTTTTATCTTTTGTTTGAAGTTTACGTACTAAGTCTTCCATTCGATTTTGATATAGTCCAATATATTTTTATCTTGTCTATGAGTAGTAATACTATTGATAGTATTTACTTATTTTTGATCTATTACATTCTACTATAGTTTACTGAATTTATGCAAGTTGTTGCTTATCAATTTCAGATCTCTGTAGAGCGTAAGGTGATAACAGTTTGATTATTAAGAACTAAGAAATTATGCTTTTTTAGAGTTTTACCAAAAATGTTAAAAATAGCGAACTATTAATTCTATATAAAAAATATAATATAGCCATGAAACATATTTTAGTCCCTACTGATTTTTCTAAAAATGCAGAACGTGCATTAGATTATGCTATAAATATAGCAAATCGATTTGGATCGACCATATATCTTATTCATGCATATCACACAACCTCACATGCAGGGCATTTGGCCAATATAGATAGGATTGTACATGACGACAGGTCTAAATCTATGGAGGATTTGATTTTTTCTAAAAAAGATGAGTTGAAAGAGGGGAGTTCTTTGCAAGGGAAAGTAACTAAGGGCTATATTACTAATAGTATTGAGGGGGCAGCAGATAAAGTAGTTGCAGACTTAGTTGTAATGGGAACATTAGGGTCTAATCAACCGAATGTGTTTATGGGCAGTACTGCAAGAAGTTTGGTGAAAGCAATGTCTAAACCAACTGTGGCTGTGCCAATAGGAGCAGCATTGACAGTGCCAACTAGAGTAGTAGTGGCTATTGATGCTTATAGTATGTCGCACCCAACAGTTTTTGCACCCTTGATCAAAATGGTTAAACGATTTGATGCTAAACTTCATTTAGTACATGTGGAGAGTGATGCTATGAATACGGATATTGATCCAAAGATTAAAGAATATCTAAAAGAAGCAAAGTTAGCTTACACCTATACCAAAATAGAGACGGAAGATGTAACTAATGGTATCCTGAGCTTTACGGAACAAAAAGAAGCAGATATGCTTTGTGTAGTATCTCGTCAACGTAGTTGGTTTAGCAGCTTGTTCCATAGTAGTGTTACACAAAAAATGACAATGGCTACAGATATACCTATTCTTGTATTACACGACTAAACTATTAGAATAAGGCTAGCAAAGTGAGGGTAATAAGGGGTAATTTCTTCTTTATTATCCTCACTTTGTTATTGGAATACTACCTTTGTGCATCATTAACGGATTGTTATTAGTAGTAAATTAGAGAATACCATATTTTTTATGACAAATAAATTTAGAATACGACAGGTGTTGGCTGCACTTGATTTGTCCGAAATGGATGAACATATATTAGCTTATTTAGATTATTTGAATACCTATGTGTATATAGATGAGTTGTATTTTTTGCATGTAGTAGTCAAAACTCGATTTTGGACAAATTTGCTGGGTTGGGAGAGTACCCTAAAGAGCAATTTTGTATTGGATGAGGATATTGTAAAACATATAATGGGCAATGTAAAGGCCAAATTGCGTTATAGTGATTTGATTAATATAGAATATGATATAAAGGAAGGGAATCGACGAAATCAGCTGCTCAATACTATTTCAGAACAACAAATAGATGTGGCTTTTGTAGGCAAAAAGCCTAACTCTGAAGCCTCTGGTGTCTTGGTGAGAAATGTAGCTCGAAAATCTAAATGCTCTGTGTGGGTAGTGCCTCAAAATGCATTGAAACCTATAGAGCAAATCTTAGTTCCAATCGATTTTTCGGAGAGTTCTACTAAGGCCTTGAAGCGAGCTATAGAGTTTAATAAATATTTAGAAAAACCTGCTCAAATAACTTGTGTGCATATCTACAAAATGCCAGATATGCGCATTTATCAGATCAATGAGACACATGAACAGGTTCGAGAGCTTTTAGAGCAAGATTTGAATAGTTATTTTGATGAATTTTTGGAGGAGCATATTAAGGAGGATAGAGCAATTATCAAAACACAACTCATAGAGCGTATTCGGTTGAGCACTGCAGGCAATTTGTTAGAGTGTGCTCAAGGCTTAAAAGCCAATTTGGTGTTTATGGGAGCTAAAGGTCATTCCGCTATTTCTAGAATCTTGTTGGGTAGTGTCACAGAGAATTTCATTCAGCTCAATGATCAGATTCCAACTTACATTGTACGATAATGTCAAAATAGAGCTTGGATGCAGCAAAAGAAATTTTTAGTCATACAAACAGCTTTTATTGGAGATGCTATATTAGCTACAGCTTTATTGGAAAAGTTGCATTCGTTTTATCCTGATGCTCAAATCGACTATTTAGTTCGAAAAGGAAATGAAGGCTTATTAGAAGATCATCCTTTTATCTCTAACCTACTTATTCTTGACAAGAAACAGAAGTATAAGAATTTTTGGAGCCTTTTGAAGGAAATACGAAAAATGAATTATGATGTAGTCATCAATCCTCATCGTTTTGCTATGACTGGATTGTTAACTGGATTATCAAAAGCAACTCAGCGAATTGGGTTTCGACAAAATCCATTTTCTTGGTTGTACACTCAAAAGTTTGAACATAAGATAGGAACCACTCTACCTACAATGCATGAGGTGGAACGAAACCAACTGTTGATAGCGGCATTGACTGATAAGAAAGCGGCAAAACCTAGATTGTACCCTCTTCCAAAACATTTGCAGGGAGTACCCAAGGAGACGAGTTATATTTGTATTGCACCATCTTCAGTATGGTTTACAAAACAATGGCCTGTACACAAGTGGATTGAATTGATTCATCGGTTGGATGAGCATTTGAATATTTATTTGATAGGAGGGCCTGGAGATAGAGAATTATGTGAGCAGATACTAAAACAGGTTGGTCACCCAAATGTGCAAAATAAAGCAGGACAGCTGAGCTTTTTGGAATCGGCTGCTTGGATAGGCGGAGCAACTATGAATTATACCAACGATTCGGGGCCTTTGCATATAGCTTCGGCTATGGATGCTCCTATTACAGCAGTTTTTTGTTCTACAGTACCTGCTTTTGGATTTACCCCATTATCTACCCAAAGCAAAGTAGTCCAAAGCTCTAAACAATTAGATTGTAGACCTTGTGGTTTACATGGTAAAAAGGCTTGCCCTAAAGGTCATTTTAATTGTGCAGAGATCGATATTAAACAATTGTTAGACATAACATAGAAATGAAGTACCTTAAAAATATTTTACTGATTATATTAGGCAGTTTTTTATTACTGTTTATAGGGGTGAAAGAACATCCTGAATTTAATGAATATTTTGTATTCTTGAAATATAAACCAACTTTCAAGGTCATGTTTCGTACTCCAATAGGTGATTCAGATAAAAAACTAGAGGACTTGTCACCTGAGCTTCAAAAAGAAGAATTGGCTTACAATGAATATGCTAAGACTGCTTTGCCTAGAACGGTTGATTATTTGGCTTTGTTGCTATCTCAAATTGGCTTATTTCTCATCACATGGAACCTTCTGCGACTAATACCTCCTATCAAAAAACGGAAAATTAAATTCAAGAAGATTTTGGAGGTAAATTTTCTTGGGGTTTTGGCGATTACTGCTATATATCAGATTTTTTGGGTGAAATCTATCACCTTACCTATTGCTATATTATTAGGCATTGCAGCTAATTTTGTATTGATTTATCGTAGAATGTTGCGGAAAAAGAAGTAGCTACCTGTATGGAACTAAATAAGGTTAGTTTTAGGTTATTGGACCAACTTTATTAATGATGTAGTTTGTTTGGTTTTAGTAGGGAATTCAAAAAACAGCAAACTATTATTCTACTGAAAAAAACTAAAATCATGACCATTACAGGTTATTCTACAGCATTGTTTTCTACATGGTATTTTGTGGAGGAATTGGGTTTGTTATTTGATGTAGGAGATGGATTAATGTCTAACCTCTTGCAAAAGTCTAGAAAGATAAAACATGCCTTTATTACACATCCTGATCGAGATCATCTTACAGGCTTAATGCAGTTCACGCAATTGAATGCTCGTGAGGGCTATCCTAAAATTTACTATCCCAAAGATTGTGGGTCTTTTCCTGCTATTGCTAACTTTTTAAGCAAATTTGATCCACATACTACATACTGTAGATGGCTACCTTTGAGTGAAGGAGAGGAAGTGCCTATCAAGAAAGATATATTGGTCAAAGCTATACGCAATGAGCATATCCAAAGAGAGGGAAATCCTACCAAAAGTTTGAGCTTTCAGGTGTTTCAAACTCGTCGAAAACTTAAGCCTGAATTGCAGGGTTTGACGGGGAAAGAAATTGGTCAGTTGAGAAAGGATAAAGGGAATGATGCTGTGACTGATGAAATTAGAGATTATTTGTTGGCTTATTCGGGCGATACCCCTGTTGAGCATGATGGGCGTTGGAATGGTGTGAAAACACTGATTCATGAGGCTACTTTTATCTACAAAGGGGACATGGATAGACATGGAGAACGAAATCAGCATAGTGAACTGGAAGATGTATTGAAAATGGTGAGTGAAACTCAAGTAGAACAGCTTATTTTAGGCCATTTTTCATCTAGATATAATGCAGAAGAGATCAAAACACAAATAAGGGCTTTATCAAAAAAATATAAGCTAGAGCTTCCAATCTATGCTGTCTTGCCAGGTAAAACATCCAGAAATATATTAAATACTACTCCTGTTAATCAATAATAATTGGTTGTGCACTAAACCGTTAAGCAGTTTATGCTGTTGGAGAGTATGAGTCATTTTTATTAAACGTATACGCTCTAACACCAAATGATAAGAAGTGTTTTATTTTGGATACTTGTCCTAGTCCTTAAATTTTATATTTATTACAGCTTAGCTAAGGTTTTTACGAACCCAATGTATAAGCGTATTGCAATCACCTTAGGGATTATTGCTTTTGTGGCAACAGGAACTACTCTCTATACGATGTTTAATGGGTTTTCTATTGATCAGCCAGGGTGGGCTACTAACCTTTTGGTTGGCCTAACTGTTACATTTTTAGTATGTGAAGTTATTATAACCCCCTTCTTTTTATTAGATGACTTAGGAGCTGGTTTTAGGTGGTTGTATCGAACCTTTACTGCTGCCGAAACAGATCTTGTAGCTCAACCACGTCGGCAGTTTTTGAAAAAAGCAGGTGTCTTGTTTACAATGTTGCCTTTTGCCTCTTTTCTGTATGGAATTACTAGAGGTAAATACAATTTTTGGGTGAACAAGAAACAGGTCTTTTTTGAAAATCTTCCAAATGCTTTTGATGGGTTTCGGATTCTCCAAATTTCGGATGTGCATGCAGGTAGTTTTGATGATCATGAGTCGGTACGTAGTGGTATTCGATTGATTCAAAAACAGGAGGCTGATATGATTGTGTTTACAGGCGATTTAGTCAATGTATACTCTTCCGAGATTGAACCTTTTTTAGATGATTTTAAGGCACTTTCTGCTCCTTATGGCAAACATTCTATATTGGGTAATCATGATTATTCTATGTATGGAAATATGTTTGATGGAGAGGAACATCGTCAGCGAAATATCGAAAATATTAAGGCACATCATTTCACTATGGGTTTTAATCTCTTGCTGAATAATAGTGTTAAAATTGAAAAAGATGATGCTTCCTTTCGACTGGTTGGTGTTGAGAATTGGGGCCGCAGTAAACATTTTCCCAAACTTGGGGATTTGGATATGGCTACAGCTAATTGTGAAGAAAATGCTTTTACCGTCCTGCTCTCTCATGATCCAACACATTGGGCTGATAAGGTTTTAGACTACCAAAATCAGATAGATCTAACGCTTAGTGGGCATACACATGGTATGCAAATGGGAGTAGATCTGTCCTTTTTTAAATGGAGTCCTGCTAAGTATGTTTATCCTCATTGGGCTGGTTTGTATGAAGAATTGGGACGAAAATTATATGTCAATAGAGGTTTTGGGTTTTTAGGTTTTGCTGGTCGAGTTGGCATTTTTCCTGAAATAACTGTATTAGAGCTTAAAAAAGGAAGTCATTCAGTTCAAAGTTAGGCTATTTACCATGTATAATATCGTCTTTATTGGGCAGATCCACTCGAACTCGATCCATGAATAAGGCTTTAGTTTGATCATTGTGGAGAGGTAACTCATTTGTTTTGTAGGGTTCTAAATCGGCAGAGGATCGTAAATAGAGACTTTCTTTTAAGAATGGACTAAGATTACCTTCTGCTTCTTTAAAGGCTGTTTTAGGAAGGGTATAGTGTCCTTTTCTGATTTTGATAGAATCCATAATCGTAATACCTGTTGAATGATTAAATTCTAGATACATGGTGTCTTGTTGGTAAATTAATAAGAATCTATCCGCTTCTGGAAACTTATCTTCTTGGAATAAGTAATAATAAGTCCGATCATCAAAAACAAGTTTTTTGCGATAAATAAAAGGTGGATAACTGTATAAAGAATAGAATTGTACTTCTGTCACAAAACGATATGGGGTGATTAATTGGTCATTGTTATCATATAACCTAAAACTCCAACGCATGGGGTAGGGTGTTTGGGCTAACAAGATACTGCTAAGTGTAAGACTAAAGATAAAAAGTAGTCCTGTTTTAAATGAATTTGTCATGATTGTAGGGGTGCATAAAAAAATATCAACTTTTTTTAAAATAAATAATATCTACTAAATATCTAATAAAATATTCTTTATTAAGCGGTTAGAGTGGAAGTATTAAAATGGCTGCGAAAAAAAGTGAAAATAATATTCAAATTTTTCACAAAATGTTTGGAAAAATAAAAAACCGCCGTATATTTGCAAAGCACTTTTAAAGGAAGTGCATGGTTTGGTCCGGTAGTTCAGTTGGTTAGAATACCTGCCTGTCACGCAGGGGGTCGCGAGTTCGAGTCTCGTCCGGACCGCTGAAAACAAAAGAATTTAGGTGTAGCTTGAAGAAGCTGCACCTATTTTTTTTAGACTATACCGAGCTTTTCATAGAAGTGAATATCTATAAATTATCAAACACTGATAAATCTGAAAATTGTAGGAAGTGCCCTTCTTCTCAAGCCCTCCTTCCCTCTATGAAAAAGAAAAAATAAAGGAGAACGCCTATCTATTTTTAATACTTTCGCAAGAAAACTTTCAAATTAAGTGACCTTTTAGACTAAATACAGTCTTGAATGGTATATAAAAAAAATATCAATGTCAAGATCTATACTTGGATTGTTATGGATTAGTTTAGTCTTGTTGAATGTAAAAACGACCATAGCACAGAATTACCAACCCATACAAAAAGTCCCAACAGCCATTTTTGTGGAAAATGCTTATAATGCTGAACTTTTAGTAGAGGCAAACATAACTATAAAACAGCGACAAACAAATGGGAGATACCAAACCATAGGTACTTACGAAACAGATAGTGTAGGAGCTATAGATGTTGCTTTAGCGCTAAATGCTACCTATACCCTAACAACAAAGAAAACAAACTTTTATACACAAATAACTTCCCTTTCTACCAAAGGCATAAGCAGAACCCAAAAAAATAGATTTGGAATAAGTCTACGTCCCAAAGATTGTTACAGATTACAAGGAAAAGTGCAGCTGCCAGACAGCATCTTAACCAAAGAAGAAGCCTATTTGAGTATTCAAAATACAACTACAAAAGACATTGATAATGTCAGAATCTATGCAACAGGAAAATATTATACCTGTGGGAAATGTAGCCAAACATACACCATTACTTTAGTGGTAGAAGGATTTGTACCAACGGTAGACACTATTACCCTCCCTGAAGAGAATTGTCACGAAAAAAGATCTCCTTTGCAACAGTTAAATATTCAAGCTACTCCATTTGTGTCAGAAGTAATTTCTACCCCCAAGGCTAAAGGGAGGTATGCTAAAGGCGACTCTGTAGTGATAGAAGATTTAGTGTTCAAAGGAAAAACCAATCAGTTAGAGACCAAAGGAAATAAATCCTTAGAGCAATTGTACAAATCTCTGCTAGAATACCCAGAACTAATTGTTGAATTACATATACATACAGATTCCCGAAAAAGTCATCGCTACAATCGAATATTAGCAGAGAAAAGGGGAGCCTATATAGAAAAGTTCTTACTCGAAAAAGGCATCAAGCCAAAGCAATTTACCATAGTTGCAAAAGGAGAGGATGATATAGCCAATCGTTGCAAAAATGGAGTGCGTTGCTCAGCAGAAGAGCATCGATTTAACAATCGAGTGGAGATGAAAGTCATACAAGGAGATAAAGATTTACTTAGTGCTGATTAAAGGATAAGTCGATCATTACTAAAATAACTAGACGAGATATAATAGCATTTTTATGAAAAACTGGATATACACCTGTTTTCTAATTTTGGGTTTAGCCAATATGTCTAACCTAATCGCATCGCATTCATTAGGTAGCGATATGTCCTATCGATGTATTGGACCAGATCAATACGAAGTTACCTTAAATATATACAGAGATTGTGCTGGTGCAAGTTTAGGCAGTTCAGAAACAGTAAACTGGACAGCTAGTTGCGGATCAGGTTCTATCACTGTAAATAGGCTTCCTAACTATCCAATAGATATTACACCTGTTTGTGTTACACAACCCTCATCTTGTGGTGGCGGTTCAGGGCCTTTCGGTGTCGAACAACACACCTACACAGCAATATTGAATTTGCCTGCAGGTTGTACCAATATCACCTTTTCATGGAATCTTTGTTGTCGAAACAATGCAATTACAACACTAAATTTGCCAGGTAGTCAATCTATGCACATTGAGGCTCAACTAGACAATAGTGTAACTCCTTGCAACAACTCTCCAGTATTTTTGAATCCACCCGTTGGATTTGCTTGTGATGGCTTTCCAGTCTTTTTTAGTGATGGAGGATTTGATCCTGATGGCGATTCTTTATCATTCTCTTTAGTCGATTGTCAAAATTCAAGTGCAACTCCTGTTAATTATAATGCAGGTTTTTCTGGCAGCAATCCACTAACAAGCGTTAGTCCTATACATATTGATTCTAGTACCGGAGCAATCACCTTTACACCAGTAGGACCACAGATTTTTGTCATGTGTGTATTGGTCGAAGAATATAGAAATGGCGTTAAAATAGGAGAAATTACAAGAGATATACAATTTAGAATACTCAACTGTACCAATGCTGCTCCAACAGCCACAGGTGTAGATGGCAGTTCTAGCTATGAAGCTACAGCTTGCGCCAATACCCCTATTTGTTTTGATATTGATGTAGCTGATGCAAATGCAGGAGACAGTATTACTATAAACTCTAATAATGGTCTAGCTGGTTCTACCATTACCACTATCCAAGATACAGCTACAGGAGCACTAAAAGGACAATTCTGTTGGACACCTACAGCAGCTGATGTCGGCAAACACTCTTTTACCATTACCTTACAAGACGATGCTTGCCCAATTATAGGAACTAATACCTATACCTATGATATTAATGTAGCTCCCAATCCTAATCCCCCTGTTAATGCAGGCAGCAATACCCAAATATGTCAAGGACAAAGCACCACATTAAATGCAAGTTCTACAGCAACGAATATACAAGCTGTTTGGTGGACACCCTCAGCAGGTTTATCCAATCCAACCAGCCTAACAACTCAAGCCAGTCCAGATACAACGACTACCTATACCATTTATACAGACCATATCGATGGATGTATTAGCACAGATCAAGTTACCGTTTCTATAACTTCAGCTCCACCAGCACCCAATGTTTCTACAGATAGTATCAGTGTTTGTGAAGGTGAATCAATTGTGTTAAATGCAACCACTTCAGCAACAGGTTATTATTGGTCCAATGCGCATGGATTTAGCTCTACTGCTCAAAGCCCAATTATTCCTAATGCAAGTATTCTAGATACAGGTAGATATAACCTTTATGTTATAGATGCTAGTGGATGTCAATCTTTAGATACCTTTGTCTATGTATCTGTCAACGCTCCTCCTGTAGCACCGACTATTGTTAGCAACAGTCCTCTTTGTTTTGGTGATACCCTAAATATTTCTTCTAGCAGTCACTGTGGTCAATCACAATGGATAGGGCCTAACGGAAATAGTGCAGGTACATTAGGCATTCCTAGTGCTAACAATGTATTATGGACATTAGGAAGTACAACAAATATTCCCTCTACCGATCCTAATTACCTATCAGGAAGTTGGTATATGGTCTGTATAGATACCCTAACAGGATGTCAAGCAAATTCTAATACCATAAATATAACCATTAACACAATACCCAACACACCTTTAGCTTTCAACAATGGACCAGTTTGTATAGGCGAAAGTGTACAATTATCCACTTCCGCACTATCGGGGGCGAGTTATGCATGGTATGCAGATTCTACCCAAACGGCCTTACTTTCTACGAGTCAAAATCCAACGATTACAAATATAATTACCGACAGCACCTTCTATTTATTTGTAACTGTAAATGGATGCACCTCTTTGGCAGGAAGTACTACTGTAAATGTTCATGCTGTGCCAACAACACCATCTGTACCAGCAGATTTTGCAGTTTGTGAAGGTGAAGCTATCGTTTTG
>JAAEPD010000126.1 GCA_024222455.1 Aureispira sp. | reverse complement strand
CCTTGGCGATTTTGCTTCATCAACAGAAAATTTACAACTACAACGAGGAGTTGGTACTTCTACCAATGGATCAGGTGCTTTTGGGGCTAGTTTAAATATCTTAACAGATGCTATCTCAGAAAATGCAGGTGGTGAAATCTCTAACTCTTTTGGCTCCTATGGCACAAGAAAACATACTGTAAAATTTACTACTGGAAAAATTAATGAGCATCTTGAAGTTTCTGGAAGATTTTCTAACATCCATTCAGATGGATATGTAGACAGAGCTTTTACCGACTTAAAATCATATTTTTTACAAGCCTCTTACAAAGATGAAAACACACTCATTAAAGCAGTTTCTTTTGGTGGCGATGAAAGAACTTACCAAGCTTGGTATGGTTTAGATCCACAACAATTGGAGGAAGACAGAAGGCAAAACCCCTATACTTATGAAAACGAAGTTGATGATTACAAACAAAACCATTATCAATTACATTGGAATGAACAATTAAGTAGCCATTGGTCTACAAATTTGGGTTTAAATTATACCAAAGGTGCTGGTTTTTTTGAACAATATAAAGCAACAGAAAATGCCGCTGATTTTAATAATCTAATTGAAGATGGTAGCGATGTAATTGTGAGAAGATGGCTAGACAATGATTTTTACGTACTAAATTTTAATGCCAATTATAAAGATGAGAGATTAAATTTTATCTCTGGAGTTTCTTATAGCAAGTATACAGGTGATCATTTTGGAGAAGTGATTTGGGGAAGTAATTTGGCTTCTGGAGTATCTTTTGGTGATCGCTATTATTTTAGTGATGCTAAAAAAACAGACATGAGTGTTTTTTCTAAAGCAACCTATGAAATTAATGAAAAGTTAGCTGCCTATCTAGATCTTCAAGGTCGTTTTGTAAGCTATAAAACAGCTGGCCTTACTTCTAATAGAAATCCTTTAGATGTAGATGCTAAATTTAACTTCTTTAATCCTAAAGCTGGGTTCATCTATAAAATAGCAGCCCAAAATAGTGTATACCTTTCCTATGCTAGAGCCAACAGAGAAGCCAATAGAAATGATTTTGAAAATGGTGTTTCTTCTCCAGAAATATTGGATGATATTGAGTTGGGGTGGCGTTACAAAAGCGACCAAATTCAATTAAACACCAATATATATTATATGAGGTATAAAAACCAATTGGTGTTAACGGGTGCTATAGATGATGTAGGTGCACCTATTAGAGCTACTAGTGGGAAAAGTTATCGTTTAGGACTAGAAATTGATGCTGATATTAAATTAAATGACCAATTTTCTATAAAGTCTAATGCAGCATTTAGCACCAATAAAAATGAAGATTTTACAGCACCTATAGATGGAAGTTTACTAAACTTAGGAAATACTCCTTTGTCTTTTTCTCCAAATGTAATTGTTGGAAATATGCTTGTATACCAACCTAAAGACAACTTCCAAATATCGTTTTTGTCTAAATATGTAGGTGAACAGTTTATGAGCAACTTAAATAGTAGCGTCTCTAAATTAGATGTTTTAGACAGTTACTTCACTAGCGATTTAAATTTTGTGTATGAGATCGCAACTAAAAAGGTTTTTGATGCTATTATCATTTCTGGCTTAATCAATAACATCTTTAATACAGAATATGTAGATAGAGGATATTATTATACCTATGATGATACTTGGAGTAATCCAGGATCTAGCACTACAGTTGATGGTGCTGGCTATTACCCACAAGCTGCTAGAAATTTTTTGGTTGGAGTTACCTTAAAATTCTAATTTAAAAATAAAAAAACCGAGACAATTGTCTCGGTTTT
>JAAEPD010000125.1 GCA_024222455.1 Aureispira sp. | reverse complement strand
ATGAATTTAAGACAGAAATTGACAAGTTGTTAAAGTACAATATAGATGTTACTGAGATGCTAGAACTTTTTGATGAAGAGGATAATTGGGATGAAATTTTTAGATTTAATCTCTATGCTCATTTCATGAGCAAAGATTAGATAATCTTACTTCTAAAAGAAAATAGAGTTATTTACATTAAATACTTGCTCAAAGTCTTGATCAAAAGTAGATCAAAGATATACTGGAAGCCTTATACATAGGGGAATATAGTATTTGATTGTATCTCCGTTATCCTCCACCCAAAAGTCGTAAAAATCTAAGATTTTTACGGCTTTTTTTATGTAGTTTTTCCCTATAATCAATAGCTTAAAACTCGGGATCAACCTTGATAACCATTTGTTCCTTGGTAATGGGGTGCAAAAAATCAATAGATTCTGCATGCAAGAGCAATCGATCCTTTTTTTGCCCATAAATATCATCTCCAACAATAGGGGTGTTTAATCCCATAGGGTGAGCAGCATGGACACGCAGTTGATGTGTCCGACCTGTTATAGGATAAAAATATACTCGAGTTTGTTGATTAGATTGTTCTATAACCTTCCATTTTGTCCGAGCACTTTTCCCATGTTCATAGCAGACCAACTGTTGTGGTCTATTATCTAAATCAACCCGAAGAGGTAAGTCAATGAAGCCCTCCTCTTTTTCTACTAAGCCCTCCAAAAGTGCTACATAACGTTTCTTTATTGTCCTTTTTATAAACTGATGTTGTAGCTCTTTATGTAATTCTTTGGTTTTGGCAATGAGCATCAATCCAGAAGTTGACATATCTAATCGATGAACAACCAATGGTCCTGTTGCTGTAGGGTAGCGTTGCTTCATTCGGAGCATAACAGAGTCTTGAACGTTTTTTCCAGGGACAGATAAAAACTCAGCAGGTTTATTAACTACCAATAGAAACTCATCCTCATATACAATCTCAAGCGTTTTGCCCTCAGCAGGATTGGACATCATGGGATTAGCATCCATATCTATTCCTTCCAGCATGTGCGATAGAATAGGCTCACATTTTCCTCTACAAGCAGGGTAGAAGTAACCATGTTTGCGCACTTCAGATTTGGGTGATTTCCCCCACCAAAATTCAGCCATAGCAATCGGTTTCATATTGTGTAGAAATGCATGTTGTAGAAGTTTAGGCGCTGCACATTCCCCCGCACCAGAAGGCGGTATATCGTTAATCGTTGGAAGGAAAATATCGTAAAGGCTCTTTTCTTTTTTGTTTTGATTTATGAAACAGTATTGACTGAAAAGTTGTTTCTGGACAGCAGCAGATTTTGTTTTGCGTATATGTTTTAAGTCCTTGATTTTATTGGAATAGGAGTTGACCAGCTCTTCTGTCCAAGCAACTCTGGCTTTCCAAAATTTTGCCAACCTTTTATAGCAAAACTGGTGTCCACGACTTTCATTCTTCAACTCCTCTTCCAACAATTTATATTCAGTTGGACTCAACTTTTCTTTTTGTTTTGCCCGAATAGCTTTTCGTCTATCTTTAGCCATTTTCATTTGCTTGCGTTTTTCAGAAAGGCGACTGTCAACTAAAGCTTTTACCTCTTCTAGATACTGTTGAGCAACCAAATAGCTAGGGTTAGCTTCTAGAGCTTTGATTTCATTGTTTATTTGGGTTAAAACTTTTGATTCTCTAATAAAAAAATCGTCTTCTTTTAAGATATCAAACACAGGAGGGACAAAAAATGGATGATGGTTGCTATCTGCTAATTTTCCTGAAAAAGCAGCCAAATAGCCTAACTGTTTATCTTTTGTTTGTACCACCAAAACTCCAAACATTTTACCTAGAGCAGATTCATCTTTGGGTGAATCTAGTCCAAAATTATGCTCCCAATCAGTTTGAGTTTTTAGATGTTCTTGTAGTTTATTTGCTGCAAGTAAACTTAGAGGATGTGGTTGGTAATAAAAAGGGAAGGTAAATTTTTCGGGCAGGGAAAAAGCATCAAGCGATTCCATAAATGGGATAAAACAATTCTCTTTTATTGGTTTTTCTTTTTGATTCATGGGCACAAAATACAAATACTTTTTTGAAAACTTTTCTCACTTTTTTTTTAAATAAATAGTTCTCTATTCTTTTCTTTCTACCGTTGTTTTTGTGCTCCAATCTTTCTGAAATACAGAAGTAGTAATGGTTTTACTTCCATCTTCATTTCTTTCTACCCAGATCGTTTTTACCCCAAAATAACCTGCTCCATCAGACCCATAATAAAAACTTGAATAAGCTCCATTTTTCTCATTTTGAGTGGTTATTAATTGTTTATTCTTGATATCAAGTTTTGGATTGATCATTTTAATACATTCCCCTTTATTGGGTACCCTAAATTCTATTCTATCAGGATCATAAAACCAATAAGAATAAATAATTCCAGCTGAATCGGCAGTCTCTTGAATCATTAAATCAGGATAGTTATCAAAATTTAAGTCTAATCTTCTGATTTTAGCTAAATCAACATTGTCTACCACAATATTTTTGAAAGTTTGGTAGACTCCCTGAACTCCTTTTTTCCTAATTAGGATATCAACCTCATCTGAACTGACGCTAATTACCTCAAACTCCCATTCTTTTATTAGAGTAGTATCCTCTTTAGTGTTAGAAGACAGGGGCGCAACTGTATCCTTTGGATTCAATTCCTTTTCTGGAGTAGAGGTTGGTTCTGACTTATCTCCACAAGAAACAATCAGCCCAATAACAATAACTAAGACAATCAAAATTTTCATGCATTGAAGATTTAGCAGATTAATTGATCATCTAAGTTAGCCAGTTTTATCTTTATACTAGTTGTCTTTAGTATAAAAAAATAGGCTGTCTATTTTTTCAACAGCCTATTTTGAAATTTAAACATCATCTGTTTTTTCTTTCTTTTTGTTAGGAACAATTCCATATAGATTCTGACCAACAAAATCCTGTGGAAACTCCTCTATATCCTTAAACCCTAGTCGAATATCACGGCCATTTGAAGGAATATAGGCAGTACGGAAAATATAATCCCAGATACTTAAGGATATTCCAAAATTAACTCCCTTATTATGCTTCTCTGGGAGGGCATAAGCATGATGCCAAATGTGCATGCGAGGATTGTTTAATATATATTTGAATGGACCATAAGAAAGGTCAATGTTTGCATGGTTGAGGTGTCCTATAGCAATTGCAAAATAAAACACAATATAAGCTTGATCAGGAGTGAAACCTCCAATCAGCATAACCATTAAGTATTTAAATGGAGTATAGATTACATTTTCCATCCAATGATAGCGTAGGTGGGCTGCAAATCCCATTTGTTCTACAGAGTGATGAACCTTGTGGTATTTCCATAAGAAATTATTGCTGTGAAGAAATACATGTGTTGCCCATTGTACAAAATCGGTGGCAATAAAGAATACTACCAATTGAGCCCATAGAGGCAGCCCACTTGTATCAAAAACAGCAAATTGCTTAACGCTTCCGCCAAAGAGATTGACAAAAAGTTGTTCGATTACTCCCGTAAAAGCAAAGAAGATAACCAGTTTGAAAATATAGAAATTAAAGAACATATAGAAGGTGTCTAACCAAAAGTCCTTACGGATCACAGCTTGTTTCTTTCGCCAAGGAAACAGTATTTCCAATCCCCATACCGCTAAAGATAGAGCAATTAGCCACCAAAAATAATTTACGTACCATGGACTGACTTGAAAAGTAATCTCATTCCAAGTATAAGTTGCAAAATTTTTGAAATTTTGAACAAAAACGCCCCAATAATCTGTATTCATATGCGCTGTATTATTATTGTCTATAACTATAGGTTCTTGAAGTACAACCCCCGTGTCGATAGGGAGTTGAGTATGGTAGCTCCATTCAATCCAAGAACCATCATAGTTTTTAACATTTGGATAATTTAATAGTTGAGTCAATACAAAAGTACTATGTGCTGAACGCACCCCTGATTGACAATAAATAATAATATTTTTATTGGGAGTAATCCCAAGTGCTGTATATTTTGCAATTAAATCTGCTTTGGATTTGAACAGTTGTGTACCTTCTAAATCTACACAATTGGCCCAGTCCATATGAATGCTTTCAGGAATTCGTCCTGCACGAGCAGCCCCCTTTTTCTGGTAAGCACCTGTGTATTCATCCAAACTACGTGAATCAACCAAGATGGTGTTGCTATCTTTCAAGGCTGCTCGAACCATTTCTAAATCTGCATATAGTTTAGGTTGAATTTCTCGTTTTAAGGAGAAGTCTCCAAGACCCAAAGCTACAGAATCCTTAGAGGCCTCAAAATTAGCAGTCCATGCATCTAAACCACCATGAAGGAGTTTTACTTTATTATAATTGTAATAGTTTAATATCCACCATAATCGAGAGGCTTCACATGAACCACTATTATCATAAATAATCAACTCCGCTTCACTGTTTATTCCCTTGTGTTGGAACATCTTTTCTAACTGCTCTGAAGCGACCATGACACCACCATAAGGTTGATCGGTGGCAGTAAGATCCCTACGCCTAATTTGAATAGCACCAGGAATATGGCCTTTCTCAAAATAATCTTCCTTTTTTTGACAGTCAAGTACAAACACATTTGAACTATCCAAACGTGCATGGACATATGCTGCATCCACCAACATAGCATGCTGGCTACTCTCTTGAGCATGGACCATTCCCCATAGAAGCATAAGCCCTAATAGGCTGCTTAGAAATTTCAAATACATAATAGCTGTTTTCTATTTTAATCTACAGGAGGCAATTCGTACCAGTCAATATTTTTTAGATTTGATCTACGTCCTGATTTCTTAATACCATAATTTTTTGCCAAATAATTGACAATGGCGTCTCTATTCTCTCCTAAATCTCCCAATTTCTGTGTTTCTTGCATCCATTCAATAGTCTCAATCCAGCCCTCTTTAGATGCACTGTTCTGAGTTACTAATTTTAAGGAGTGGCAATTACCACAATTTTGTATAATGAGTTTATAACCCTCATCTACAATCAGACCACTTCTAAGATGTATGCCGTTCTCTATCTTGTTAAGTTCGTCTTCTGCTGTATGTTCTACTGTTGTTTTTTCCGTTGTTTTTGGGCTGCCAAATTGAATTTGAGACAAAAAACCACCTCCATATAAAAATAGGAGAATAAATATTACTGTCAATCCAATAAATAGCCGATCAAAACGCCTTCGCCATTCTTTATAGGTTGGTTGGTTTTTCATAGACTACATTCTTTTCACTGCAATTCTATGACAGGCATTGTTCAAATAACCCTTTGGGTTCCAACTAGGAACAACCATAGGTTGCATATTTCCTTTGCTAT
>JAAEPD010000124.1 GCA_024222455.1 Aureispira sp. | reverse complement strand
TTTAGTCACCTCAAGTTTATGATTCTGATTCCTCTTTTTTTAATCCTTACATTTTTTTATTTATAATTTTAGACATACTCTTAATGAGATCCCTACTCTTTCAAGTTTACATGATAGCTCTTCAAAAACTACAAATTAAACTCTATCTCCTAAAATTAACACCTTGTTTAGGGTCCTTCACTAATTACAAAAGTTTAGGTTCTTGCCTCACTTCTTACTCAAAAATAATTTAAGCTCCTACTGAAAAACTCAACCTACTTTCTAATTTATGCAGTAATTTGAAGTCTTTAGTCCCTCCTCACAAATACTATATTTCAACCATGAATAGATAGAGTACATACACCAAAATAAGGGAACTCCTATTTAAGAGTTCCCTTACATTATTTTAGCATTAAAAAACGTTTTATAATCACTTATACACACTATTAATATTACGATAACCCTGTATTGATTCATACCAATTTATGTAATTCAGACCATTAGATTGAGCCCATGTGGCAAAATGATTATGTACTTGGATTATTGGAGTTTTTTCTACTGGATAATCAAAACTGCTAGGAAAATGCATCGCCCAAGGTAAATTCCCTTGAGTTTTATAATATCTATTACTAGATATATCAGAATTATCATCATCAGTTCCAAATAAACTTACATCTGCCAAGTCAGTTGGAGGATAATCAGGTAAGTGCACTTCATAGTCACGATTCCTATTTCTAACTAAAAATGGATTATATGGGGGAAGAGCCAATGTATTCTCATTAATAGGACTAGTTAGTACAATAGTAAGCCGAGTAGTATCTGGTGTCAAAAAAACTTTATCAGTTTCGGTATTTACTGTAAATCCGGTAGGTGGAGACATTTGTAAATGTGGATCATCAAAAGCAAAGAACACCGCTTTTGATTGTCCTACTTCACACCCATTAGCAGCAAGATTAATATAATCTCGAAAAATCTTATATCCATTAACACTAGCAATACCTGAAGGTGTAATATCTAACTGAAAGCCTAAACCATTATGCTGTGCTGCACCAATAGCTTTCAAAACTAATTCCCCTTCTATCTCTACAACTTCATTATTAGCATTAGTTACATGCATAAAACGATAATCAACCACTAAATCATTGCAATCATAATCTCCCTGAGTTGGCCACATATCCTCAAAAGCTAAAGATCCATAGGTGGTTTGGCTAGGATAATATTTGTTAAAAGCCCTATTAATATCATTAGGATAATCATCATTATAATCAGGTACCCCATCACCATCACTATCATCGGCAGTATTAGATACATCCTGAAAACTACCTAGATTGGCTACTGCGGTTATAGGATTGATAGTTGTATAGAATATTGCATCATTAAAATCTTCATCACTTCCATGTCCTGGATCTCTAAATAAATCTTCAAAACCAATTAATAGTAAATCTCGATTTGGATCATTTAAAATAACATTATGTTGTCTATAATCAGGATCTATCTCTGGGTTAAGGTTCTTTTCAGAATAAAATATATTGCGCCCAGCACCTACACTTTGACTAGCGCTACTCCATCCATCAGCTATTAATACCCATCCTATACCTATATTAGGAGGAAACTCCCCCAAATGTACCTTATCCCCAGCTTGCAAAGCACCACCACTTCCTGCAAAAGAAAGATTAGGAAATACTATAAAAATTGTATCAATATCTGCATCAGTAGATGGGGGATTAGCAAGATCATACTTATAGTACCCTAATGTGTTTCTATAGCCTGCTCCTTCATGAACAAAAGTAACCCATACATCTGCTTTATCTGTCAACTCTAAGGTTGTATTATTTCCTGTATTCAAATAACTTGGGTTATATATAGGTACAGGCTGATTCTCTGGTAAACTCGCATTTATATCATTCAAAAAAACTTGATCTAAAACATCTGAAGTGATCAGATAATTAGGTTTTCCTTGAGAATCATAACTTCCTATATAGGCATATAGAGCTGTATTAACCAAGGAGACCAAAGTACTACTGCTTCTTTGGTTTCCTATCCTGCGACTTTGTCTTCCCTCTATTCTTCCTCCAAAAATATGTATAAGACTAGCTTCTCCTGTTATTTCTAGAGTCTTAGTACAGGGCATCCCCAAAACGCCTGCTTCTATATAGATACTTTCTGCACTAGCAGGGAGTACCAACTTAGTCCTAAACTCTCCATTTCTTCCAGTCTGACCTCTTGCTAACAAGACACCTCCAATTTCAGGATTTTTAGAGTATATAGCTATAGCAATATTTGACATAGGTTGATCTTGATAATCCCTAACTAAAGCCTTAATTTCAGGCTCTTGTGTCATCTTATAACTAAACTCATAAGGAATTATTAAATCCGCCATTTCCAAAGATTCTTCAGACAGGACTGGAGAACCTAGTAAATTATCTTTTTTACATGAAACTATTGAACAATATAAACTCAATAGAATTACTAATTTATTGATTGTTCCCATATCTAATATATTTTGAATATTCTATAATAACATTAGATATAACAACCTATATACCTCATTTACAAACAAAAGATAATCAACCAATTAAAGAACAGTCTTAATCCTTTTTTTCCTCCATATAGACATATTCCATAATATAGACACCAATATATATCCTTTTATCACATGTCCAGATAAAAAGTTACTGACTTACAGTCATTTAATGATTAGTACTAAAAATTATAAACATTGCCATGATTTTTGAAATACTACTTCATAAACAACAATGAAATCTATTGTATATGTACACCTACACAACGACTATACTGGAAGTACGAGAGTACTCTCTAAGGTTATCAAAAAAAATGAAGAAAAATTTCATGCAATTCATATCATAACCAATTCTTCTACAGGAGGCTTTTTATCAGATATAGATGCAACATACCATCTAATAAAATTTGACCAGCACAGAAATAAATACATACGTACTTTAAAATTGCTCTGGATACAACTTATCATTTTTCTAAAACTCCTAAAAATTAGGAAATCAAGGCGGCAGTTTGATATATACACAAACACCTTACTGCCTTTTGGAGCAACACTTTTTGGTAAGCTTTTTAAACAAAAAACAATTGTACATATACATGAGACATCTATCCGCCCTAAACTACTAGAAAAAATAATATTACTCTTAGTTAACTACTCAGTAACCAAAGCTATCTATGTCTCAAAGACTTGTTACAATTCATTGCCATTACATAAACCTACTTTAGAAATTAAATACAATTCGCTATCTGAAAATTTTATGCAAATGGCAACCCTCTATAAACAACAAGGGATAGTGCCTAAGCATATATTAATGATAAGTAGTTTGAATAAACATAAAGGGATATATACATTTATAGAGCTTGCAAAAAAATGTCCCCAATATACTTTCGAATTAGTTATTTCGGCAGCTCCCCAAAGCATAAATAAGGAGTTTAGCAACTTGAATATTCCAAAAAACCTCAATATATATAGTGCTCAATCCAACATCCACCCTTTTTATGCAAGAGCAGCTATATTACTTAACTTATCAAACCCTGACAAGTGGGTTGAATCTTTTGGAATGACGATCCTTGAAGCTTCTTTTTATGGAGTTCCTTCTATCGCTCCTCCTATTGGTGGCCCTACAGAATTGATTGTTAATAGTCATGATGGGTTTTTAGTGCATCCTAAAAATCAAGAGAAAATTATATTTACGGTAGCTAAACTAATGAATGATAGATCCCTTTATCAGTCAATGAGTGAAAATGCCTATAAAAAAGCACTTACATTTATAAAACCTATTTTCCATAATATGGAAAATTTATATGCAGTAGATAAAAACAAAAACCAAACAATCATAAAACCCTAGCAACCAACAAGATACAGATAGGCTTGAATTTAGCATTAACGATATACATAAGTTAATTGCTAATAAAATAAAAAGCCTATGAAAACTGTATATATAATAATTCTAAGTATATTCATTAGTAATTATTCTAATGCCCAAGTCGAAATATTACATTATCATACTACTTATGAAAACCTCTATCAAAGAGCTAAAAAACTATTGAATATCTACAGTAAGAACAACTTAAATAGACCTGCAAAACTATCAGAGATCGAATGTCTTACAAAGAAGATTAATGACATGTTAATTTATTTAGGAATTTATAAATTAAACAAAAGCTATACTGCTAAGGAAATTAAATATCGCATTAAAGCAATTGAAATGGTCATAAAGCAATATGGTCTAAAATTAAATATACACCTTGTCAATCAAGCTTATTTAAGGCTACTACACCAAGATTCTTATATTGTAAAACAGAGTAAAACTACAGGTTCTAAAAATATACAGTACAATATTAGTAGCAACTCAAAAAGAATGAAGCGTGCTCATCATATTGTATATAAATGATTAAATTAAAACCCTGATCATCAAAACTTATAAATAACTTTTCTGCTAGAGATTAAAAAATATCAGTCTATTAGACTAAATATGGTGCTAAAATAAAACATGAGGCATCCCTTAAGTTTAAGAATGCAGTATTTATAGGGGTTCTAGAATAGTACTAAAAACAGAAGAGGATGGTTACTAATTGAGTAACCATCCTCTTCTTATTTCTAAAACCTAGATTTTATGATGATTTTGAAATAACCACCTTTATTTTTAATAAAAAAAAGCTTTTGAGCCATATTTAAGGGATGACTCATGATTTTTATTTGCGATTGGAGCGTTATTAAGCTTCTTGCTCGGTTTGATAATATTGATACCATACCCATGCTGATTTCATAATCTCATCTATCGAATATTTAGGTGACCATCCCAGCAATCTATTCGCTTTTTCATAATTGGCATAAATAGCCGAAACATCGCCAATACGACGACCACCTACAGTATAATTCAGAGTCTCTCCAACAGCCTTTTCAAAAGCCTTAATCAGCTCAAAAACAGTAACCCCCTCACCTATACCGACATTAAATACATCTAAACTAGGTACATTTGCAGTATTCTGAAGATATTGAAATGATTTGGTGTGTGCATTAGCTAAATCCATTA
This sequence comes from Aureispira sp., assembly GCA_024222455.1. Lineage (GTDB taxonomy): Bacteria > Bacteroidota > Bacteroidia > Chitinophagales > Saprospiraceae > JAAEPD01. Next base: position 34,299 of record JAAEPD010000124.1, on the reverse strand, counting down.
TATGGATATAATCTCGAATACAACTCCCATCACGAGTATCATAATCGTTACCATGTACTGATAATGGGGCTCGAAGACCTAAATAACCCTCTATCATAACTGGAATAATATTGGTTCCTCCTTCTTGCAATATTTCGCCTATTTTCCCACTAGGATGAGCCCCTCCAGGATTAAAATATCTAAGTAGGATTGTTTTATGGTTAGGAAAAGCTTTAGAAAAACTAAGGACAATATCTTCTCCCATTTGTTTAGTATTAGCATAAGGACTTTCAGCTATAGCTAATGGAGTATCTTCTGTTACAGGTAATTTCTGGATATTACCATATACAGAACAAGAAGATGAAAACACAAAATAAGGTACCTTATATTCGTGGATACAATCCAACACATTAATGAGACTATTAAGATTGTTTCTATAATAAAACAAGGGATTTATTACCGATTCAGGAACACTTTTATAAGCTGCAAAATGAATAACACCTAATATATCTGGATGAGCTTTAAATAGATTTTGAGTAGCTTGAAGATCACAAAGATCAATAGGATAGTGAGGTATATTTCTACCCGTAATTTTTTGGATGCGATTAAGCATAGAAGTGGAAGAACGGATATTATTATCTACAGAAATAACATCAAATCCATGCTCAATTAAATCAATAATAGTGTGACTACCTATATAACCACACCCCCCAGTCACTAATATCTTATCCATGTTACCAAATTTTATTAAACTGTTTCGATAAATAACATTTTTTAATTTAAAAAAATACTCTTAGTCTTTTACCTAAAAGTCTTTATAGAGATTTTTTCTATTATAAATTGGGCCACTACTCCCTCTTGACAATAGGTATTATAATAGCCTAATATCTTTTTTTGATATGTCTCTAATAAATCAGGCTGAGTAAGTAATTGACGAATATATTTCCCCACATTTAACCAACTATCAACCTCTACACCAGGAAACTCACGGAAGAACCAGTAATCATAAAGTTTTTTGGTAATTATTACTGTACCATATTTTGCTGCTTCAAAAAAACGAAAACTTATATTAGATTTATACCCTTCTGGCACTAAAGCAATCTTACTATTCATGAGTATATCTGAGTATTGACTTGATGACATTCCTCCTGTAAACGACCTGTTAAATTGCAAATGATGCTTATCAGCCGATTCCATTTTTATTTTAGTTTTGAATGAAAAAAACTGTACTCCTGCCCAAAATGGCAATCTTCTTTTGTACATGTTCCCTGAAAAAAAGACATCATAAGTCCTTTTTTCAATAGGAATAAATTCCTTCTCTTCTAAAGCCCCATTGTATCCTAGTGGAATTGCAAAACAGTTTTGAGGACATTGGGCTCCTAATGGACAATAGGGCGTAAAAACCATTAAAGCTTTTTCTAGTTTTGAGGGTAATACATGATCTTCGTTTGACATATATAATACAATGCTTTTTTTATCCAACTCATAAGACCATTCACTATTTGCACTTATTATGTAGAAATTATAATTATAAAACTGCTCCCACTTTGATAAGGCTTCAAAAATTCTAAATAGGTAGACTTGCTCCAAGGGATGTGTATCAGCATTAGCTACTGGTCCAAAATTCAGTTTTACATTCCTTAACATACTTAAGAAAGTATATTGTCCTCTATATTCTTTTAATCTTAAATTACCTGTCATAACTATTTATTTTAAAGCTTGAATAAATTCTTTTTTAGGATACTCTTTTACTGGTTTTCTTTTGAGATGGGAAAAAACACCTTTAAGGGTTACTCTTATTAACTTCCATTCTCTTTTTAATCCTAACTGAAAAAGGCTCTTAGGAACACCTATCAATAGAACAAATAGTAAGCTGCAATACCGTTGTAAGCCAGTGAAGTTGCGTTGTATAAATAATATTCGATTGCGAGTCATGTAGTAACTCTTTATTGGAGAGTTTTTCATTGTCATAGATACCTTATGAAAAACTTTAGATGCCCCTATATAAAATAAGCTATAACCAGCTTCCTTCATTCTCTCGCACCAATCAAACTCTTCATATAAAAGAAAGAATTCTTCAGACATCATTCCTACCTCTTTTATTACCTTCGTTGGTACTAACATAGCAGCTCCATGCACTAAATCTGAAAGCTCTACTATATCCTTATGATTTTCTACAGCAAGATCCAAATTCATCCATTTTATCTGTGAAGTATATCTATTAAGTCTACTGCCTGAGAATTGTATTCTAGAGGGGTGATCTGCATATACTATTTGAGGTCCAACAGCTCCAACATTAGAGTTGTTTTCACAAAACTGAACTAAGGGCTCCAATAAATCGGGAACAACAGTTGTGTCATTATTCAAGAATAATAGATACTTTCCTTTAGCTTTTTTTATTCCTAAGTTATTCCCACCCGCAAAACCTAAGTTTCGTTCAGCATATATGATTTCTACACTAGCAGATTTTATAGAATCCCACAAAACATCTTCTGTGGACGCATTGTCAACAACTATAATTTCCACATTGGGATAGGTTAATTGGCTAAGAGATTCTATCATAGCTACCGTAAACTCAAATTGATTATAGTTTACTGTTATGATAGAAACTAGAGGATAATCTTTCATGATACTGAGTCTTTTATAATTTTTTGAATACTACTTTCAAAACAAGATCAGCACCATTAATACAACTATCTAAGAATCAAATGCCTAAACATAAAGACACCTTTTTACAGACTTCCATAATATGGAATATTTCCACTTAGTGTAAAAAATATCTCGTTTCAGAATATCTTAACACAAGCAAAACACCCTATTAAATCAATATTAATCAACATGTTATGATAGAACAGTATAATTTAACCATTGAATGGAATAGCAATTGAAATACATAAGGAAACTAATTCAACATAAAAAATATAACATCATGAGAAAAACAGTATTAATAGTAGAAGACCACCCATTCATGAGAAGTTTACTAATTCAGTTATTTATAGGAAAATATAATATTACTTGTGTTGACAATGCGATCTCTGCACTCCAATGGATGGATTCAAACAATACACCTAACCTAATTATTTCAGATTTATTAATGCCAGAAATGGATGGATTTGAATTGCTCAACTCGATACGAGCAAGCTCGTTTTTCCAGAAAGTTCCAATTATTATATTATCAGGGCTCAACAAGAGTCAAAATCGTATGAGATGTCTAAAACTTGGAGCAGATGATTTTATCCCCAAGCCTTTTAATCCTGATGAACTTTTATTCAAAGTAAACAAACTAATACAATCTACATACTATGAAAACTAAAGCAAACAAACCTAAAGTTATCTTATATATGGGGCAAGATAACCACCTCTTAAAAACATTGTTCAAAGAATTAGACTATCATCAAAACCATCCCATTGACATCTATACATTAGATACTGCTCAACAGTTATTTCAATGGATTAGAAAGAGTACAGTCACCCCTGATTTAATTCTAGTAGAGAAACTCCAAAAGGAACAAAACGGCTATGTTATCTTTGATATATTAAAAGCTAGATTCCCTAATAAATCATTAAATCTAGCTTTAGTACTAGATCAAATGTCCCCAAAAGAACTTCAGTTAGCCAAAAAGCATAAAGTGCTAGACATATTCACCAAACAAGATCTAACTCAGCAAATTCCTAGATTAAAGTATTTATTGAATTACTATAACCAACAAATTCCATCGAAACAGCTCTTTAGTTATAAGCTTCCACTATGGAAAAGAGGGTTTGATATCTTTTTTGCAGGATTAGCTATTCTAATACTTTCTCCAATATTACTGATAGTTGCTATGCTGATAAAAATAGATTCTAAAGGATCTATTTTCTATGTATCTAAACGAGTAGGCACAAACTATAAAATATTCAACTTCTATAAGTTTAGAAGTATGCGAACCAATGCTGATCAACTACTAAGCTCTTTGGCAGCCAATAATCAATATGCAAAAGGAGAACACTCCACACCAAGTGTCGATTGCAAAAACTGCATAGGATATTGCAATCAACTCTATGCAGATGGGAAAGTTGTTTGTGAAACAGCCTATGAACAATCTCCTCAAAACAGCATAACTACTTTTACTAAAATAAAAGATGACCCAAGAGTAACTAAACTTGGCCGTTTTCTACGGAAAACTAGTATAGATGAACTCCCTCAATTATTTAATATACTAAAAGGAGAAATGTCTATAGTTGGTAATAGACCTTTGCCCCTATATGAAGCAGAACAACTGACAACTGATGACTTAAGCCAACGATTCATTGCACCAGCAGGTTTAACAGGGCTGTGGCAAATAGAAAAGCGAGGCAAGTCTAAAATGTCAGAAGAAGAAAGAAAAGCACTAGATAATAAATATGCTCAGACCTTTTCTTTTTGGTTAGACATAAAGCTAATTATTCAAACCTTTCGTGCTCTATTTCAAAAAGAAAATGTATAGCTTATGACCTCTTTTTTTTTACGATTAAATCTAGCTCTTATTCTGATGGCAACACTTGTAAAAACAGGCAAGACACAAGTGGACAGTACTTCAATTGATGCATCAACTCAAAAAGTGCTTGCTATAATTTATAATCTCCCTCCCTTGCAAACACTAGTAGATACTGCTTTGCAAAACTCTATAATGCTAAAAGCTAAAGATCAACTTGTAAAAGTAAAGTATAATGAGTTGGCTAAAATCAAAAATGATTGGCTGGATATATTTGCTATACAAGGTGGTGTTGCCTATGGAAATGGTAGTATTGCTGCTACACAATCAGGCTTTCCGGAGGTTGCATTATCAAACAACTCTACCTTTCGATTTAATATTGGGCTAAGCATGAGTATGTCACCTACATATTGGGTAAAACGAAAAAATGAAACTAATATTCGAAAAGCACATCTGCAATATGAAAAATATATGCGACAAGAGTCTAACAAGCTTATTGAACAAGCCGTCATTAATGCTTATTTAGCCTTAGAGTTTTATAGAGAAGCTTTCCTGGTAGGTAATGCTGGTTACGAATCAAATTATGCAACAGTTCTATTAGCTGAAAAGAAATTTTTAGAAAGCGATATAGATATTGCTATGTATAATGATATTCAACTCAAACACACCAAACTTGCTTTAGAAATAGAAGGTTATAAGCGAAATCTAAAAAAGGCATTCTATAATCTTGAGCTTGCAATTGGGACTCAACTAGCCAATTTAGCTCAATAGATATAAATAAAACCAATACAAAATGAACTTATTTAGATTTATAAAATTGATGATTCAGCATCATCGATTAGTTATTGCTATGCCCATACTCTTGGCTATTTTGGTCTATTACCAAACAATGGATGAAAAAAAAATATATTCTAGTTTTACAACTATCTATACTGGTATTGCCTCAGGCTATGATATTGATATGAGTCAGGGTATTGGTGATCGATTTATGATTCAAAGTGTATTTGAAAATATACTAACCATAATGAAATCAAAGGAAACGAAAGAAGAGGTCGCTCTCAAACTACTAACCCAACATTTACTACAAGATAGTGCTAACTATGATGTTCTTTCCCCTGAATCTATAAGCGAGCTAAACAATTTATTATCGGAGGACATTCGCAAAGAACTCATAGTTTCAAAAAACTATGACAAAACCTATGAGAATGTATACAATTACATGAAAAAAGATCATTCTAACAAAATTTATACAATCATTCACATAAAACCTAATACCCATTATTCCTTACGCACATTGAGTGATTTAGCTTTTAAGCGTGTCAAAAGTAGTGATATTATAAAGATATCATTTCAATCAACAGATCCAGGAATTTGTATCAATACGCTTCGCTTTTTTTCAGAAGCATTCATAAAAAAATACCGAGATGTAAAAGTAAGTGAGACGAGTGATATTGTAAAATATTTTGAAGAACAGCTTCAGAAAGCACAAAAAAAATTAGATGGTTTAGAAGCTCAGTTATTATCTTATAGATCTGCAAATAACATATTAGACTACACAGAACAAGCTCGAGCAATTGCTCAAAGACGTCAAGAAATGGAGGGAATGATTTATTCCGAAAAAATGACGCTAAGCTCTGCCCAAAAAACTGCTACCTATGCAGAAGAACAATTAAATATACATTTTAAGGTCCTAGCTAAAAACTCTGAAATCCTAGCTAAACGCCATCAACTTGAACAATTAGCTAGTCAATTGGCTATGTATCGTACATTCACTACTAATGATAAAGATTCCATTCAAACTTTAGAAACGAACTTGAGTAAATTAAGAACTGACATGGAAAAAGATTTGTCTGATGTTTTTGCTATAAACTATACAACATCAGGAGTAAAATCAAAAGAAATCTTACAAAAATGGTTTGAAAATATAATAGCGATTGGTGAATCCAAAGCACGTTTAGATATTTATGACCAACGTAGCGAAAACTTCAAACAACTTTATTCTACTATGGCACCAGTAGGCTCCAATCTAACTAAAATAGAACGTGAAGTAGGAGTAGCAGAAAGTGAATATCTTAGAATACTAGAAGCTCTAAATTTAGCAAAACTCCGTCAACAAAACATAGCTTTATCTACTCGTTTAAAGATTGTTGACAATCCTAAATTTCCAAAATCTCCTGATCCTTCCAAACGGAAATTACTAATAATCATAGCATTTCTTTTAGGCTTGGCTTTAATCATAGCAATTCTAGTAATATTAGAATTCTTAGATCAAAGTATTCGCCAACCTAAAAAACTTATTAAGCTTACTAAACTTGAGTTAGCATCAGCCTTTCCGCTATTTCCTAAAAAAGAATCAAAACATATACATTATGAACAACTCAAAACAATGCTTTCTCTTAAACTAAGTAACTGTATTACAAAACACACTCCTCCTAAAAATAATCTAAAAATTGGAATTATAAGCATGTACCCCTCAGAGGGCAAATCATTCATCATCAATGAATTAAACAACCTTTTCCAACAAAAAAATAAATCCGTAAACCTATTTATCCCTCAACCAAAGGATGGTTCAGCAACAACTACTGAAGGCAATATTCAATACTATGATCCTAATTTAATAGAATTAGGAGCCGTTGAAATCTTTAAACTTGATAAACAACCATCGGAACAGAATATTACCCTTGTGGAATATCCATATTGGCATAGCCACCTTACACCTTCAAATTTGCTCCAAAATATGGATCTATGCATATTAGTAGTACAGGCCAATCGATCATGGAAATATGCTGATCGTATTGCGCTCCAAGATCTAAAAAGTACATTATCAGCTCCTCCTTACACTTTTTTGAATGGTGTAAAACTTGGATTCATGGAAGAAGTTGTTGGTCAACTTCCTCGCACTCGAAGTAAACTTAGACTATACCTCCGTAGGATATTACACCTTGAATTTAAATAAAACTATGTTTAACAACTCACACCCTTTGTACAAAAAAACAGGAGCGGATATACTCTCTTATCCAATATATCTTTCATTGCTATGTTTCTTCATTTTAGCAGTGGCTAAAAGTTTTATTGCCAATTGGCTATTTACAATTGCAGGTGTAGTTGGCTTGAGTGGAGGAGTTTTTTATATCTTAAAAGTTCTTCAAAATCCACGCATTGGGGCTTGGAGTGTATTAATATATAGTTTTACTTGGAGCTTAATTGCTCGTTATGTTGCTGCTTATACAGGTATAGGTTTTCAATTTGGATTAGGTATTGATGGCCTTTTAGCATTAACTATTGTTGCTATGATTTTTAGTGGAGGACAATATGCTCCCTATCAAAATCTGAGAAATGGATTAATGATTGCTACGCTCCTTTGGTTCTTTTTTATTTTCCTTCAGCTTTTTAATCCACATGCAAGTAGTCGTATAGCTTGGGTTTTCACTATACGTAGTTATGCTCTATACTTATTAGGTTGTGTTATTGTATGTAATGTCCTGTTAAATGAAGAAAAAGATCTTGATCGTTTTTTACTCATCTTTGTGGGTTTCTCTATACTTGGTGCATTGTATGGTATGCGCCAATTGTATTTAGGATTAGACTATGTAGACAGTATTTTCATCCGTCCTAAATTAGACAGACACATGCTGTTTGGTAAGCTTAGAGTATTCTCATTTTATGAGAATGCTGGACAAGCTGGAGTAACTCAAGGGCATGCGGGTGTCATTGCAAATATTCTATTCATTCATGAGAAACGACGAAAACATAAACTATTTTACTTTGTAGGAATGCTTCTTTGCTATTATGGGATGGCAATATCTGGTACAAGAGGCGCTTTAGCTGTCCCTGCTGCAGGAATAGCTGTATATCTAGTCTGGTGCAAAATGCCTATAGTCACTATTACTGGCACACTACTAGGGGGAGCAATGCTTTTCATTCTAATGTTCACAAACATAGGTCAAAGCAATTATACTATAAATAGGATGCGAACTGCTTTTAATCCAGATGACCCTTCTTTTCAATATCGTTTAGAGGCTCGCGCTCATTACGCAGAGTATATGAACAAACATGCTTTTGGTTGGGGTATTGGATCTGCCGGATATTGGGGAAACAGATTTAATGGTGATGATAATATAATGAAAGGGACTGATGGGGGCTATGTACAACTTCAAGCCGAAATAGGTTATATAGGCCTCTATTTTTATTGGGTGTATTTTTTATTTGTTTTAGGAAGTACTTTCTGGATGTTGTTATCTCTTCAAGATTCTATTCTTTATCCTAAAATTTTGGCGCTTTGTTGTGGTGTCATTGGCCTTTTACTAGCGAATTATGGTAATAGTGTTATCTATCAACTGCCTAGTAATATTACCATTAGTATGAGCCTTGCTTATATTTGGATGTCCAAAATTTGGGTAAAAGGACAGTCATTCCCCAAGTTTAAATCTAAATTCAACACAACCTAATATTTCCATAAAATGGAAAAAGTCCACCTAACATACAAACCCAACCCCTTAAAAAATCATAATCAACTAAAAATCAACAATCTAAAACCTTGGCATGTCATTAGAATACTATAATAGTAATTACACAACTATCACATCATAATTATATGGCTAGGTTAATAGATATAAAACGTTTAAAAGCACCAGTAATAACTGACCCACGAGGAAACCTTAGTTTCTTGGAAAGTCATAGACATATTCCTTTTGAGTTTAAACGCATATATTATTTATATGATGTTCCAGGAGGTGCTCAGAGAGGAGGACATGCGCATTTGAATCTTAGGCAATTCATCATAGCTATAAGCGGTAGCTTTGACATTGTACTCGATGATGGATTTGAGCGTAAGCGTGTTCATCTCAACCGCTCACACACAGGACTTCTACTGCCTAATATGATTTGGCGAGAATTAGACAATTTTTCATCAGGTTCAGTATGCATGGTTTTAGCATCAGAATACTATGAGGAACATGATTACATTAGAGATTACAGGCAATTTGTGAATCTTGCCAGAAACACTAACCCTCAGCAAGATACCCAAATTGCCTAGCCATGATTTTTCAATAACCAAACACACCTAATACTATGAGACATCACTATCATCCAAGTTCTTATGTACATAGCCAAAGAATAGGCAATACAACTAAAATCTGGCAGTATGTAGTTGTATTACCTCAGGCTAAGATTGGAGAGCATTGCAATATCTGCTCACATTGTTTTATTGAGAATGACGTGATTATTGGAGATAATGTAACTATTAAAAATAACGTTCAAATTTGGGATGGAGTATATATAGAAGCCAATGTGTTTATTGGCCCTAATGTTACATTTACTAATGATCTCTACCCTAGGTCCAAAAAACACCCAGAATATTTTGACCGAACGACCATACAAGAAGGTGCATCAATTGGAGCTAATGCAACTATATTAGCTGGCATTAAAATAGGTAAAAATGCCATGATTGGAGCAGGTAGTGTTGTAACTAAAAACATTCCAGAAAATACAATATGGTATGGGAACCCTGCTACAATAAAAGGTTATGTATGCACCTGTGGCCAAAAAGTAAAACAACGGTCCCATATACCTTGTTCCCATTGCAATTTTAAGCAAGACTCCTAATACAACATTTAGTTTTGACATAACTCTCCTAAGCTTGGTTAGTACAAGACCAATCAAGCCTGGAGCTTGTTATGCCATTTTTAAACTCAAAATACTATTAGACTATGAATACAGTAGGATCACAACCAATTGTTCCTTTTTTGGATCTCAAAAAAAGAAACATGTATTATAAAGATGAATTGCTTAATGCCATGACCCGAGTAACTGAATCTGGTTGGTATATTCAGGGTAAAGAAGTAGAAGCATTTCAACAAGAATTTGCTAATTATATAGGTGTTGGTTTTTGTGTTGGAGTGGGCAATGGCTTGGATGCCTTACGACTAATAATACGATCGTACATAAAGCTTGGGAAACTATCAAAAGGAGATGAAGTCATTGTCCCACACAACACATTTATTGCTACTGTACTTGCAATATCAGAAGAAGGATTAAAACCTATATTAGCAAGTCCATATTTAGAAAATTATAATCTAGATACATCTAAACTAAGGCGATACCTTAGCCCTAAAACTAAGGCAATTATGCCAGTCCACTTATATGGTCAAATTTGTTTTGATAATCGCCTTAAGGCATTTGCAGATCGATATAACTTGCTCATTATAGAAGATGCAGCACAATCAGCTGGAGCCTCTTTGCCCTACAAAAAATCAGGCAATCTGGGTCATGCAGCAGCTACAAGCTTTTACCCTGGTAAAAACTTAGGTGCATTGGGAGATGGAGGAGCTGTTTTAACCAATGATGAACAACTGGCAAAAATGGTTAGAGCTCTAGCTAATTATGGATCTTCAAGCAAATATATTCATGAATGGAAAGGACTAAATTCTAGATTAGACGAATTGCAAGCAGCAGTTCTTAGAGTAAAACTAAAATACTTAGATAAGGAAAATAATCACAGACGAATTATTGCAGAGTGTTATAATAGAAAAATTAATAACCCTTATGTTGTTACCCCTTGCCCTCATAAGTATCCTAGTGCGCATGTTTGGCACCTGTATGTTATTCGTACTCCATATCGTCAAGCCTTGCAACAACATTTAAATAAATATGGTATTCAAACACTAATACATTACCCTACTCCAATCTATAAACAAGGAGCCTACCCTGAATTAGCCAATCAACACTGTTCAATTACAGACAAGTTACATCAAGAAGTTCTTAGTTTACCAATAGGTCCTAGTCTTACAGCAATAGAAGTTAATAGAGTTATTGAAGCAATTAATTCTTTTCAATAATGGATTTAAAACGAACTACTCTGTTGTCTGCTATTTATACAAGTATTCGAATGTTCACAGCTATGATTTCGGTCAAAGTTATGGCTTATTTAGTTGGACCTAGTGGAGTAGCATATGTAGGCCAATTCCAAAGTTTTTTATCTATCACAAATAATACATCTAACTTAGGTATAGGGAATGGTACAATAAAATATTTATCAGAATATAAAGATGACCCCTCAAAATACAGTAATATATTAAGTATATCTTTACTTATAACTATTTGTAGCAGTAGTATATTAGCCTTACTCATTTTTATTTTCAAGACAGAGATTAGCCTATATCTTTTCAATACTACACAATATGATTTTATCCTATTGATATTAAGTCTTACTATAGTTTTATATTCTTCAGCTCAAATTTTATCTCATGCACTCAATGCTTTTCAAGAGATTAAGAAACTACTTCTTGCTAGAATTGCTGCTAGTATTATAGGGCTAATAAGTACACTTTTTTTTGTTTTCTTTTGGGGAGTTCAAGGTGCTCTAATTGCATTAATAATTAGTCAATGTATAGGGTTTTTTATCCTAATCATAGCTGCAAGAACAAGTAGTTGGTTTTCTAAAGCAAATTTTTTAAAAATTAAAAATAATGGTAGTGCACAGAAATTACTAAAGTTTTCTTTAATGGCTTTCTGTTCTATTATTCTTCTGAATATTCGCCAAATATACTTGAGAAACTATATTATTCTAGAACTATCTCCAGAAGCTGCAGGACATTGGCAAGCAATATGGAAAATATCAGAACTTTATTTAACGATTATTACCAGTTCTTTAGCTATTTACTATTTACCGAAACTCTCATCTATTCAAGATAAGAGAGAACTTAAAAAAGAAATTTACAAAGGTTATCGATTCTTACTACCCATAGTATTGGTACTATCTACTCTGATTTTCATCAGCCGTGATTTGATTATTGTTATACTCTTTACTGAAGAATTCAGCACAATTCGTGATCTTTTTCTCTATCAGTTAATTGGAGATGTATTTAAGATTGCATCTTGGATTTTGTCTTTTTTAATGCTCGCTAAAGCAATGACTAAAACTTATATAATTACCGAAATTATATTCATTAGTTTATTCTTAATTCTAGCCTTGTTTTTTGTACAAAATTCTGGCCTTATAGGTATGACTCAAGCATTTATGCTGACATATATACTCTATTTTTTGACAATGCTATGGATTTTTAGAAACCTACTTTTCTACCAAAAAAATAAAGCACTATGAAACCATTAGTATCTGTAATTATTCCATCATATAACCATGCTCTATTTATCACTAAAACTATTGAAAGTATAGTCAACCAAACATATGGTTATGATCGTATTGAACTCATTGTCTATGATGATGCATCTACTGATAATAGCCTTGAAATACTAAAACATCTTGCTGTTAAATATAATTTCAAGCTCTACAGAAATAAAAAAAATGAGGGAATTACATCTGTCCTTAATTTTACCATTCAGAGAATCAAAGGTAAGTATGTATGTATCACAGGTTCAGACGACGTTTGGATGCTTGATAAACTTGATAAACAAGTTACATATATGCAAACCCACAAACAGGTAGCAGTAAGCTCTGGCAACGCTTTGAGAATTGACCATCAAGATACCTTATTACCTATATCTAAACAAATTTTCAGTCCCTCTAGATCGTACTCATTTGAGCATATTTTCTTGCGTGACTTTCCTTTTGTCTCCACTAATGCTATAATTCGGAGACAGGTACTATTGGAGACGGGGGGATATGATGAAGACTTAAAAATAGAAGACTACTACATGTGGCTGAAAATTGCTGCTGCTGGATATGAAATTCATATGTTAAATAAGGTGCTTGGATACTACAGAATACATCCCAATAATACTATTAACAAATCTATGCTCATCTATACAGAAATGCGAAAAATTATTGATGACTATGTTAACCATCCCTTATACTTAATAGCAAGACACAAATTAGATAAAGTATATTTTCCGCAACTGGCCAAACAACATAAAAGTAAAGCGCTACAATTACTTCCAAAAGCAATTTCAAATAGTCGTTTTTTTTACCGAGGATTATTCTGGCTATTGGTACCGAATTTCCTAGCAATACTAAATCGATAGACCTATGAATTCAACTGCTTTAGTTTCTATAATTATTGTTAATTATAACACCTCTAAGGAAATAGAACAGCTCCTACACTCTCTCGAAAAAGATGAGTATCAGAATAAAGAAATTATTATTGTTGACAATGCTTCGCCCAATGATAATGTAGAATGGTTAGTCCAAAAATTCAATTATATTAAAATAATAGAAAGTGATAAAAACTTGGGGTTTGCAGGAGGTAATAACCTTGGAATAGATAAAGCTTCTGGAGAGTTTTTATTGTTCTTAAATCCAGATGTTGAAATCGTACCAAATCTAATAGAACCACTGGTTATCAGTTTTAAAAAATATAATCATATTGGCTTAGTAAGCCCTAAAATAAAATATTACAATACACCAGACATCTTACAATATGCAGGTTGCAACAAAATGCATCCTATAACACTTAGAACTACATCTATAGGCAAAAAACAAAAAAACTCTAGTTTCCATCAAACGCCTAAACTAACTTATTATGGACATGGAGCAGCCATGATGGTTCCTAAAAAAGTAGTGCAAGTAGTAGGAAAAATGAATGAACGCTATTTTCTATATTATGAGGAATTAGACTGGTGTCATCGAATACAAAAACATGGCTACCAAATACTCTATTTAGCAGAAGCCACAATCCTACATAAAGAATCTGTGGCTACTCAAAAATCAAGCCCTCTTAAGACCTACTATCTTACACGAAATCGATTACTATATGCTCGATTGCATTTTAGCACATGGGCTAATCTTTTGAGTTGGTTTTATATAGCTTTATTTACAACACCTAAACATATTATCCAAAACATTTTTTACCCAGCGCACATAAAAGCATATTTCAAAGCACTTATTTGGAATATTCGCAACTTCAATCTTAACCAACATTAAACTAATAGACTATGCTATATTTTCTTTCTACTTTTCTCCTTATTTATTTAGGGGGGGCATCATGCTATATGCTTGTATTTGCTTTAGCTAGTAAATACAAAACAATACAAATTCCTCAAAAAAATAATTCCAGCTATTCTAATATAGCTATTCTAATAGCTGCCTATAAAGAAGATGACATAATATTGGATACTGTTCAGAAAGCCTTATCCCAGAATTATAATAAATCATCTTATGAAATAATAGTTATTGCAGATAGTCTTCAGGCTCAAACTATAGTTGCCCTCCAAGCAATGGCCTGTACATTGATACAAGTAAGCTTTGAAAAAAGCACTAAAGCAAAAGCTATAAACAAGGCCCTATCTGTAATACCAGCGCATCATTATGACCTTGCTATTCTGTTGGATGCAGATAATGTAATGGAAAGTGACTACCTACTTAAAGTGAATGACGCTTTTCAGCAAAGAAACTTATTGGTAGCACAAACACAAAGAGTCGCTAAAAATAATAATAGTGATGTAGCCATCTTAGATGGCCTAAGCGAAGCTATAAATAATACAATATACAATCTTGGACACCAAAAACTTGGTTTATCAGGAAGGCTTATGGGATCAGGGATGGTTTTTCGGTATAATCTATTTAGAGCTTTCATGCAGAATATTAATGCCATAGGTGGCTTTGATAAAGAACTAGAACTTGAGCTTATTAAGAATAGAATTAAGATACATTATTTGCCTAATCTTAGAGTCTATGATGAAAAAGTTTCTAATCTATCTGTTTTCAAAAATCAGCGCAGACGTTGGATAGCTGCTCAGTTCTATTATTGCAAACGATATTTAGGTACAGCAATATGGGCATTTATAAGAAGAGGTCAAATTGATTTTTTTAATAAGTCAATTCAAATGCTACTACCTCCACGCTTGCTCATGACTGGTTTTTTATTACTCAGTACTATACTTCATTTTATTGTTAATGGAATCCTTGCCAAATATTGGTTTGTAGCACTTACCTTAAATCTATTCGCCAATTTGTTAGCAATTCCTAAAACATATTATCAAAAATCAACACTTCAAGCACTATTATATATTCCAAAAGTTTGGGGAGCTATGTTCCTTATTCTGTTTAAACTAAAAGGTGCAAACAAGCAGTTCATTCATACTCCTCATTCTCATCAAAACTAAATACTATGTTACCCAACTTCTTAATAATTGGTGCTGGTAAGAGTGGCACTACAACAT
Source organism: Aureispira sp. (assembly GCA_024222455.1). GTDB lineage: Bacteria > Bacteroidota > Bacteroidia > Chitinophagales > Saprospiraceae > JAAEPD01. The sequence goes on along the minus strand of JAAEPD010000124.1, from coordinate 18,751 downwards.
TGCACAATGTATTGCAACAACATCCAGAAATCTATATGAGTTCTATCAAAGAACCTAATTTCTTTGCACTAGAAGGACAAACAAAAATAAATGGTTATGACAAAGATGATCCTCATGGTTTTTTCCACTATCCTTGGGCAGTTACCAACATGGAAGATTACCAAAATTTATTTAAAGATGCTAAAGATGAAATAGCTATTGGAGAATCCTCTACAATGTATCAATATATGCCTTTGGTACCTCAACGTATAAAACAGCATGCTCCAAACATGAAAATTATTGGGATTTTCAGGAACCCTGCGGATCGTTTATACTCTAGATATTTACACCTAGTTCGAGAGGATAGAGCTCCTTCAGAAAAGTTTAAAGATTGCTTAAATAAAAGCAGTATTTGGTGGCAGAAGAATGATCTAATTCAAGAAGGTTTTTATTATAAGCATATGCATCGATACTTTGAGTTATTCCCAAAGAATCAACTCAAAATATTATTATATGATGATTTCAAAGCTGATCCTAATACTTTCATGAAAGACATTTTTACCTTTTTAGATGTAGATAGTTCTTTTGAACCTAACCTAAACATACATTACAATATATCTGGAAAGATTAAAAATAAATTTATTGATAGATTTATTGGTCAAAAAAGTCTGCTAAAGAAGTGGATAGGTAGGACTTCTCCGATATTACTAGAACAATTGAAAAGAAGTTTTAAAGTACAAAATTTAGTAAGTAAACTTCGTAGCAAAAACCTAGAAAGACCGCCTATAGATCAGTCCGTTCGCCAACAACTTCTACAAGAAGTCTATACTCAGGACATTAAAGCATTTCAAGACCTAATACAAAGAGACTTAAGTCATTGGGTTGTTCATTAGACATTTTCGCGAATATATTCGTATGGTAAACCAAATGTCTATTTAATATCCATAAAATGGAACAAATCCATAAAAAAGACATAGCACTCCGACAACAAAATACATAAACAGTTGATTATCAATCAAAATAAAAATGGGCTTAATATTTTAAGTACTTATGCTAAAATCTCAGCATGAATATACAAAAGCACATTTTAATTTTTGGCCTTCAACCATGGGACACAACTATGGGAAGTAACTGTAAAAACCTTGCGCTAGAGTTTTCTAAGCAACATAAAGTATTATATGTTAATAGACCAATAAGTAGGTTTGAGTTAATTAAAAGAGAAAAAACTAGTGTTGCTCAAAACCGAGTTGCTGTTATTAATGGCAATAAGCCTTCTCTTGAGCAAGTGTCCCCTACACTTTGGGTATTGACACCACCAATTGTAACTGAATCTATCAACTGGATACCATCTTATAAGATCTTTCAAAAGTTCAACTATTGGAATAACTACCGATTAGCTAGAATTATTAAACGTTACCTTAAACAATTAAATTTTAAAGAATTTGTACTCTTTAATGATAGTTCAATGTTTATGGGTTTTTACTTAAAGGAACTATTGACCCCTGATCTCTTCATTTACTATATAAGAGACTATCTAATTTCACAAAAATACTTTAAAGCTCATGGAAAAAAGGCAGAAAAACACCTCATCCAAAAAGCTAATATTGTCACTTGTAATTCAGAATATTTAAGGCAATATGCTGAACAATATAATTCTAACGCTTACTATGTAGGACAGGGTTGTGACCTAGAAGCATTTAGCCCTTATATATCTACAGAGCGCCCTACTTATCTAAAACAACTTTCTAAACCCATTATTGGCTATGTTGGCTTATTAACATCAAGAAGACTGAATATTCAATTATTAGAACAACTAGCAGCCAACAATCCTCAATGGGATTGGGTTTTAGTGGGGCCTGAAGATGACCATTTTAAACAAAGTAGCCTCCATCAATTATCTAATGTACATTTCCTAGGTTTTCAACCTGCTGATAAACTAGCGAGATATATCAAGGGATTTGACGTATGTATTAACCCCCAGCAACTCAATGAGATGTCAAAAGGTAATTATCCTCGAAAAATTGATGAATATCTAGCTATGGGAAAACCTGTAGTTGCAACACAAACACCAACTATGCAAACTTTCAAAAACTATGTATACTTAGCACATAATGTAGAAAGTTATACACAGCAACTAGATAGAGCATTGCAAGAAGATTCAGTAACTAAAAGAAAAAATAGAATTGATTTTGCACAAACACATACTTGGAAAAACAGTGCAGATCTTATTATACAACACATCTATAAAACACCTAACTATGATTTTAGCTGAATATCTATTTTGGTTTTTTATGGTAATTATTGTTTATACTTTTGTTGGTTATGGTATATTACTATGGTTTTTGGTTAAAATGCAGCGTATCTTATTACCTAAAAAAGAATCTTCTGCATCTTCAGATATACCAAAAGTTACCCTTATTATAGCAGCTTACAATGAATTAGAAATTTTAGATCAAAAGATTCAAAACTGTCAATCACTAAACTACCCAGAAGGACTTCTTGAAATATGGTTTATAACTGATGGTTCTACAGATAACTCTGAACATTTTTTACAAAAAAATACCAATTTTAAAGTTTTCCATAAACCCAAGAGGTCTGGAAAAATGGCCGCAATCAACCGAGTTATGCCATTCGTTCTATCTGAAGTTGTTGTATTTACAGATGCGAATACAATCCTTCATACAGATGCAATACTTAATCTTGTCAAACCTCTTGAAAACCCTAAAATAGGTTGTGTTGCTGGAGAAAAGCGTATAAGTTCTTCAAACTCAACTACAGCTAGCAATGGAGAAGGTATTTATTGGAAATATGAATCTAAACTAAAGGCTTGGAATGCCTCCTTGTATTCTACAGTAGGAGCAGCAGGAGAATTATTTGCCATACGTACAAGACTGTATATTCCTCCTCCCAACAATACTATTTTAGACGACTTTCTGATCTCGTTAAGTGTAATCAACCAAGGTTACCGTATCGCCTATGCAGCAGATGCCTTTGTTATTGAGACAGGATCTTTATCCCTAGAAGAAGAAATGAAGCGAAAAATAAGAATATGTGCAGGGGGTTTTCAGGCAATTTCTAAAACATCAAACCTACTAAATCCTCTAAAGCACTCTATTTTTGCTTTTCAGTATTTTTCACACCGGTTCTTAAGGTGGGCTATCACTCCAATTCTATTGGTTATTGTATTTTTTTTAAATCTATATCTATATCAAGTTTTAGGAGGAGTATATACTATTCTATTTGTCCTACAAACACTATTCTATAGTTTAGCTAGTTTAGGATGGATTAGACAAAATTCGACCTATTCAAACAAGCTATTTCTTATTCCTTGCTATTTTATGATGATGAATATAGCTGCATTAATTGGATTACAAAGATATCTACGCCAATCACAATCTGTACTTTGGCAACCTAGCCAGAGGATTACGCTCAAATAAAAAAGGTGGGAGCCCATTTACCTTGGGCTCCCATAGTTCCTGGTGGGAATCGAACCCACATATCTATTAGATGAAATCTGATCCTCAATCGGACGCCTTTACCAATTTGGCCACAGGAACAACCTAGACCACGATAGACTGCACACTTCTGGGAATAACCTGAAAGCTCTTGCTCTGCCACTGAGCTACCACCGATGAAAATATAAATTGGTTCGGTGGATAGGGATCGAACCTATGCACTAAGCTTTACCAAAAGTCCTACACTCTAAAGACAGTTTTTAACGTCAAGCTATGGAGCGATAGACTAAATCATTGACAAGACAACAATACACCCACAATCCGTTACAATAAACGGTTGGGATGCAAGATCTTTTTTACACTTAGTCTAAGTCTAAAGCTATCTCCATTAAATTCTTTATAAACAGGGCTTCTAAGAATTTAGAAGCCCCTTTAACTATTTTTTATAGTATATCCTTGTGGATGAAGTTGAATAGTTTATCCCCAACTTTCACATTGTTAACTTCCACATTATTAGCCTTAGAACGAGCTACTTTTACCGCTTCGATCAAACGATCAATGCGTGCTAGCATATCCTTCTTATTGGTGACCGTAATACGGCCAGAAGTGTTCAAAGTTTCGTATTTGCCTACTTGGAAATCTAGGTAAAGAAGCTCCGTTTGAGCTGGATGCTTTTCAGTTGCTTCATACTTTACAATTACTTTAGGACGCTTGACAGAACGGAATTTGATCTCCGCCTCTGTAGTATATACCCCTTGTTGTCCATCAAACTCCCATTTCTTGGCAGTATCCAGTTCTGGAACAGAGTTATACAGTTCACGTAGTTTATTTAGGTGTCCCTCTATGCCTAGTAGAGAAGTGGCAGAGAATGTTCCAAATTTGACTCCATCTACTTCTAGTTCTGCCTTAGCAACACCAGAGCAATTGGTTTCTTCTTTAGAAATGTGTGCATCTATACCTTGAGTGATGATAGATTGAGCATCTGCCAAAGCTTTTTTGACAGTTGTTACCATTCCTTTTACTTCGTCAGGAATTTGTTCAGAATCTTCTTCTAGTGCAACATAACGCTTAACCATTCCGTCAAAATATGGAGATTTATTAGTGAATAGTTTTTTAGTCTCTCCTATCGTTTTAGTTGCTTTATGCTTACGATCTTGTTCTACTGCTAGTAGTTCGTGTAGCTTATTTGCCATAATTCAAAGGTTTTTAATTGTTTTCTTATTATTAATACAATTGACCAAACTCTAATGCCTTTAAAATAGTTCAATCATCTGCCTTTTCTTATACTTTTCATCCACTTAAGTGCATCTAGAACAATATAAAAATAATACCATAACTATTGACTCAAACACTTCTTTTTTGTCTCAAGAAAAAAACAATTCCACTAAACAACAGTAGACTACCTCCTAGCCAATACCAATAGTTTAATCCATCTTTTTTTAAGGTTAATTCTATTGGTTGAGTATTCCCTAACTGTACAAATGGAGCCCAAAACACTGGATGTTTAGCCACACCTTTAGCCTGCTTCAAATACTTTAGTTTAGCTTGCTGCAATGCCTTATTTTTAGGTGAGCCATTGGCTAGTTCTGTATAATAATACTGCATAAGAACGGCTGTTGCCCTATCATTAACAGACCATAAACTCATTACTAAACTAGGGACACCTGCATACATAAACGAACGAGCTAGGCTCATAACCCCTTCTCCTTGCTTAAACTTACCATAACCTGTTTCACAAGCAGAAAGCACCACCAAATGTGCGTTCAAAAACAAATTAGATAATTCGTAAGCATACAAAAAATTATCTTCTAGTGTATCTTTGTTCTCCGTGAATGCTAGACTAGATGCCATAGGATAGTAACGATCTAAAACTCCATGCATAGCTAAATGTAAGACATTATAGTTAGGTGCATGTTTTTTAAAATTAGCTTCATTCGCTTCTGAATCATACAAAAACTTACCTGCAAGTAGTTTCTCTAAACCCATAATCTCGTCCCTAACTCCAGGAATACTATCTAGCATAGAACGGGTAAACTGAATCTCTGCATTCCGATGATCAAGCATTTCAGAAGGATCATAGGCCGCAGCGAAAGCTAAAATTTCATTATTTATAGAGTTTTGTTTTTGTTTATTGTTTTCTAACCATAAAGTTGCTGAATAATGGTAACTAAGCATATATTTTTTGAGCAAATAAGGCAAGTCATAGCTATAGTTCCCCACAACAGGCTCTTCTGTCAAAAAAACCTCAAAAGGTAAATATCCCAACAAGCCATCTGCGATGATAATCAGTTCCTCAACATCTTTGTTTTCCGTAAGTAAATCATCTAAAAGCAACTGATAAAAATTCCAACCTTTTTCAGCTAAGTCATTAACCTGCTCTGCTTTAAAATCTGTTTGAGTAAGACTTTTTCTGTAATGTCGTATCGCCTTTTTAAGATCATTAAACAATACCTGTTGAGCATCGATAGATGTTGAGGTAATTGAAAAAATAGTAACATTGCTATCTGCCACAAAATATTCAATCAACATAGTTTTGGGAGTTAACTGCTCTTGAAGTTCTTTTACAGAAACAATATTTTCGGTATACTTCAATTCATAATATTTAGGGTATTCCTGCTCCAATTTTTTTTGCAGACGTTCTCGTTCTTCTTTTTGAAGAAACAATGCTTTTTCAAAATGTCCAATCGCTGCTGTATTTTTCTTTCGATGGGCATCTCTCAATTTTTTTTCTAATTGGACTATATTTTTACTCAATCCATTCTCTTGAGCGATTAAGCTATCAGGTACACCACCCATCTGTTGAGCCGTTTTCATATTCAAAGCATCCCTTAGTAAGATCGATTTATTTTGCTCTGCCATCTGAAAAGCATTCTCTAAATATTGCTCATTTTTAGTCTCTTTGTACAAGAGTAAAGAAACCTCAATAGATCGAGCATAAGTTTTGTGAATCTGCTGTAGAAAAGCTGCTTTATCGTCTTCTCTACTTCGTTCATCTTTTGAGATTCCAAACAGCCCTATCGCTGCTTGAAGCTGTTGATAGGCTTGCTCTAGCATGCCCAAATCTGCATTAGTTTCGTACTTACTTTTCAAAACAATAGCCTTGCGTTCTAACACCTCCGCTACTTTTGATGCAGATAGATAATTTTGAGCATTAAAAGCCTCTGTAGGTATGACCAAAGGGTCTATAGTCTCTTCATCTGGCAACAAGGATAATAATGCTTTGTGGTATTCAATCATTGCTCCATCAAAATCTTCTTGATAATATTTAGCATCTCCTGAGAGCATATAGCAATCTGCTATTTTCTGATGCTTAGTTCCAAAATTATGAGTATATATGTCTATAGCAGACATTGTATTATTAATTACCTCTTGCCAATTTTTTTTCTCCAATTGTAGTTGTGCAATGCTATAATAGCTACCTGCTACCAAATCATGATTATTGCCTAAAATTTCTTGTTCACCTTCTAACGATTTATTCAACCAACTTAAGGCTTCATCATACTTATTTTGCTTTACTAAAACCCCTCCCAAAGAGCTATAGATTCTAAACACATTGATATGGTTTGGCCCATAAGTAGCCTTCATTTTCTCTAGAGACTTTTGAGTAAAGAGACTTGCTTCTTTATAATCTTCTACCCCAAAATAAGCAGAGCCTACATTCAGATACATTTTAGCTAATTCCTCAGAATTTGCCCCCAATAATTCTTGTTTTATCTTCAAGCTCATTAACATATACTCTAGACTCTTTTCATGTTGCTGCAACTCCTTATACAAAACTCCCATATTATTATAAGCTCTTGCCATAGGCATAGATTTTTTAGGATAGTTGGCCTCTTTTATTTCCAAACTTTTATTAAAATATATTACAGCTTGTTTCCACAAAGCTCGACGAGTATATATAGCCCCTAACAAATTGTATACATCCGCTAAAAAAACATCCCCTTCTCCATAACCTTGAGTTCCATAACCTATAGATTTTAGGACATATTCTTCTGCCTCTTCATAAGCTCCTTTATGAAAAAGAGCACCTCCCATAGACGTAAGTACTTTAGCCAACCGTTGTTGTGCCCTCTTTTTATGCTTAGGGAGTGTCAACCAATACTCATATTTTTCTTTTGCCTTTAGCTCTATAGCCACTGCTTGCTCTAACTGACCTAATCTCAGATAGGCGCCTCCTACCATCATTTCCATTTTTGCAATCAAAGTATCTCTATCATCTAAATTTTGATAGGCTTCTTGAATAAATGCCTCCCCTTTTTCTTTTGCTAGGGGATAATTCTGCACACCATAGTAGGATTGTATTAATTTATACTGTGCTTTAGCTAAAGTTTGCCAATCCTTATTGGCTCTAGTTTGCTCTATGATTGGGAGGAGTTGAGGTATGCTTAATTTGTAAGCTCCTTTATAAATTAAGGTGTCTACTTCATTCAATAGATGAATAGATTTTGCAGCTTGTGCAGTATCTACTTGAGCAAAAACAAAAGAGCTACAAAACACTAAAAATAATAAGATAATTGCAGGCATAATGAGAGGGAGTTTTAAATCTAGGTGTTCTATAAAGCTAAGCATTTAAGCATTAAAAAGAAAGTAGCCTTTGACAAATAATCCAGAAGTATTAGGTTTTGATCTATCCTTTTTTCTCATTAAAGTCTTAAATTCCTGCGTCTTTTTTCATCACCTTGCGTCTATAGGGTGAAAATTGATTAAATTGTTATAAAAACATACAACCATGTCTAAAGAAATCAAAGAGTTTGTAAAAGAGTCCTACACTAAAGTTCTCACTAGTAAGTCCCAATCTTGTTGTGGACCTAGTTGCTGTACTCCAAGTAGTTTAACCACCAATAACTTTAGTAAAGATTATACTCAATTGGAGGGTTATGTAGAGGGTGCAGATTACGGTTTAGGTTGTGGAATTCCTACAGAACATGCTAAATTAGAAAAAGGTCAAACTGTCTTAGATCTAGGTTCTGGAGCTGGAAATGATGTATTTGTAGCTCAACAAATAGTAGGCAAAGAAGGATTTGTAATTGGAGTAGATATGACAGAGGCGATGATTACAAAATCAAATGAGAATAAAGCAAAACTAGGTTTTGAAAATATTGATTTTCGTTTAGGCGAAATTGAAGATTTGCCTGTAGAAAACGACAGTGTAGATGTAGTGATTAGCAACTGTGTAATGAACCTAGTTCCTAGCAAACTTAAAGCTTATCAAGAAGTCTATAGAGTTCTAAAAACAGGTGGACATTTCACCATTTCAGATATTGTAGTACAAGGTGAGTTGCCTGAGCACTTGCGCAATACTATGGCCTTGTATGCAGGTTGTGTAGGAGGCGCTGTAGAACAAGCAGCCTATATTCAAGCTATAAAAGATGCTGGTTTTCCAAATGTTGATATTGTAGACCAACATGAGGTAAGAGTAGCGGATGAGTTATTGCTAGAGCATATTTCTAAAGAAGATTTAGCTAATCTTAAAGCAAGTGGTACTAAAATAATAAGCATAACGGTAGTGGGACAGAAGTAAATAAAAAGCAGCGATCAATTAGATATTAATCGCTGCATACATTAAAAAACTGGGTGTGCTATATATCTTATATATTGTAGTTCTAAATAACACCAAAGAGAGCCCAATACTCTCTTTGGTCTATAAAACTATAAAACTGACTATCTACTAAAATCGAACATTTAATTTCTCTTCTGCTGTTATTCTTCTGCTCTTACTATCATCAAAAGTAACTGTTGACTTGATCACCCATTTTGTCTTTTCTAGTTCTTCTTTAGAATATTTCTTCAGCAATTTTTTGATCGCCTTACCGGCATCAGAGTTATCTTTACGCAACCACAATGGGTAATTTTTAAGGTATGATCCATAACCACCTATATCAGAATCCTCACGTCTAGTGGTGTCAATCAAGTGGTTCTTGAAGTAAAGCTTTGATACGATTTTGATATCATGCTTGTTTCCATCTTTAAACTTACAATTCAATGCCATATGAATATCATCTCCATAGTCATAAGCTTTAGATATTCCATGGTTCATATTCAATTCAAAACCATCTAAATCTAATTCATTATATAAATCCTGTAGCCCATCACCTACATCACTTAAAGTACTATTCACACTATCATAGGTATCAACTATTTTAGTTTCTACATCTATACCAGTTTTTTCTTCGATATAATCTGTAGTAGCTTTCATGCCCTTAGCAGTAGCATCTACAGCGGCTTCATGTACCTCAATAATTCCATTCTTGATTTTATCCAAAATGTCTGTCACATAACTAATCTTTTCTTCTGCCCAACGATAGAGTTCTGCAAGTTTAGCAAAAGCTTTCTTCACTTCAGGGCCTGGCGTAAATACAGGATCAGAAAGTTTACCATTTTTATATGTAGCAGATTCAAAATGGACTAAACTAAGAGAGGCTAAATTCTTAGAATCTCTTAAATATGAAGTATTGATTGTTGTAATATCTTCTGAAATCATTCCAACATAGGAGTTAAACTCTTTGATCATATCTACATACTTTTGGCGCAAGCCATAACTAACAGCAAACTCAAAAGTAATATCACCACTAATCCCATTCAACTCAATGTTCTGTTTATTATCTACTTTGGCAGAAGAAGAAGCAGTAGCTTTAAGAGCCCCCTCACCTGTCACATCAAACAATTCTCCTAAAATCACACTAGCCGTAGCTTTTCCTGTAGCACTAACATTTCCTGTAGCCTCTATAGTCGCTTGGCCTTTTTTAGGCTTATAGTCTGCACTAATGCCAATACCAGCCTCAAATTCAAAACCTACCCCAAACTCGATAGCTAAGACTCCTGCTATAATCGGAATTTGTGCAGTAACAGGCCCAGCTTTGAAGTCCCATTTTTTCTCTACCAATGCAGAAATTTGATCAGCTGAAAAAGTTGCAGATCCCGTAGTACCATTAGTCAATTCAGTTTTGGCTGTCACTACAGGAGAACCATCTTCTGTAAGCCCTACCTCTAAGGTATCCTTACGTTTTTTCTCTTCCTCCCCTTCTTTCTTTTCTTTGTCTACCTCTTTATTTTCGTCTTCCCCTTTTTCTTTTTTGTCCTTTTTATCTTTTGGAGACAAATCCCATTCTTTTATAGTAGTTACTTCTTTAGGCTCCTCTTTTTCCTCTTCCTTCTTATCCTCTTTTTTCCCATCTTCTTTGTGTACCTTTTTCTTATTCTTTTCCTTCTTTTTCTCTTGTGTTTTAACTGCTTTTAGCACTTCATGTTCTAGCTCTTTAAGAACAGTATGACGGTACTCAATTTCTGCATCACAGTCAGCTTTTGTTGTCTCATTGCTGTTTTGATAGGTTGCTTTTAGTTTATCTAATGCAGCTCTTACTTTATTGATCTTATTGATAATCGATTTAGCTACCTTCTCTGTCAATTTGTTGTGCTCTTCATACTTCTGAAACGTAAGTTCCATATTTTCAATAGTTGCCAACACTTGATCCAAACCTTTCTGAAATACCTTAGGAATCTGTAAATCATCCGAAAAATCAAACTCTTGAGGTTCTTCCTTCTTTTTGTTTTGAATATCGCTTAGCTTAACTTGTACTCTACCAATCAACTCATAAATGGAATCTAAATATTCCTGTTCATCACTATCTATTTTACCATCATTTGCTAAGAAATGCTTTTCGTATTTTTTTAATTCTGAAGTATAAGTTACCAACTGTTTTTCTAGTTCCTGAGGAGATACTTTAGTTGCCATAATATTTATATGATATTTGAATTGTTAAAAAAGAAAAAATTAGGGTAAAAATTAAGATCTAAACATTCAGCTTAGTAGCTAATTTTTCTAGCTGTGCTTTCATGTGCGACATCTTGTCTTTGATCTTAGCTTTTTGGGCTTTCCACTCAGGACTTGTATTTGTTTTAGTTTCTGATTTTGCAACATTTTCATCTTTAGGTGCATCTTCCTTCACAGTTTGACCATCTACTACAAATACACAATCAGATTTCAATACCTTTTTGATCGTTTTGATCATTGCCTTCCAATCGGCAGGTTTTTTCAATTTCCCCTGTCCAGATACATACTCAAAATGAACTGTTTCTTTTCCTGCTATATTTTTCACGAATACATTTCCATATGCAGCCTCTGTCGATGTCTTTTCTTTCTTAAACTTTTTCTCCAATGCTGCAGAATCTCCGATTGCTACAAAATGTCCTTCTACTTTACCTTTTGTGTTTTTGAAATGATCCTTTTTTACAAAGAATTTAGTTTTGGCACCTTCTCCTTTTTTCTTTAAATCTTTGATTGCAGAAAATGCAAGTTGTTTTACTTTAGGGTAAGCAATAGGTTTCTTTGCATCGTCTCCATACTGTTCTGCTTTTACTTTGTTCTTGATAGCCATTGTTTTAATTGTTTATAGGTTGATAATTGTTTTTTTGCTCAAAAGCGAGGAGGCTGCTAACCTCCTCTTAGCAAAGTTTAAGATTGGGTAATGCTATTCTGAGTTTTAACTAAAAAGCGTTATAACCGCTGACATTACAAATCTAGAGGAAAGGATCTTCCCTATTTTGCAAGAAAATCAATTTTTTTAAAATTATAATTGCATTTTTAGCTGCAAAAAATCAACCTAAATACCTACAAATCAAAAGCTTACCTGCTTTCATTTTTTAAGTTTTGATAGCTATTTTTTAATCTTTTTTTATTCAATAAAACTAATTTCTTGATCAAAACAGCCCTTAAAACCTATACATATTGACTAATGCAATAGCCCACTATTTTTAAAAATCATTTTGATTACTAAAAACTTAGCTGTATTTTTAATGAAATTGATGCTACCCATTTGACCCAATGCTATGAACCCAACAACAGACAAATTGCATACACTGATTCAATCTATGAGCAAATCCGAAAAAGGATTTTTCAAGAAGCAATCAAATACCTATAGCTCGAAGGGTGGCCTAAACTATTTGAAGTTGTTTGATGCTATTAGCAAGCAGGAGCAATATGATGAGGAGCAACTACTCAAAAAATTTAGAAAAGAAACCTTTGTTAAACAGTTTGCAGTTACTAAAAAATATCTATTTGATAGTGTTCTACGCAATATCAGAGCATTTGAGCTAGATAGCAATTCTTATAATAAAATTGACGAACTCAAAACAGATGCAGAACTGTTGGTCCAACGTTCTTTGTACAAAGAGGCCCTGCGTTACATCAAAAAAGCCAAAAAATTGGCCTATGATGTAGAATATTTATCTGCCTTATTAGATTTGCTAGAACTAGAGCGAAAGGTTGTTGGAGTCTATTATCCTAAAGACCATACAAAACGAAAAAAACACATAAATGCTGAGCGTAAAAAAATTCTTCAAGAACTCAAAGACCTATATTTTTATATCCGAAATATAGAGTATATACATGGTAAACTTCGGCAACAAGTTTTTATTAGAGATGAAGCTACCAAACAAGAATTTGAGGAGTTATTAGCAAATCCTTTGTATGCTGATGATAGTAGAGCAACGACTCTACGAGCGCAAATTTGCTATTGGGGTGCTCATCAGCTATTTCTAAAAGCATTAGGAAATACGAAAGAAAGCGTTCGAATACAATCCAAAATAACAGCAGCTTGGGATGCTCGTCCTGCCTTAAAGAAGGAACGACCTTTACACTATTTTAATAATCTGTGTAATTACCTTAATAAGATATACCAAAATGGGGAAGCAGAAAGGTATGGGGAAGAACTAAAAAAACTAAAGGAGATTCGATTTGACACCCCTTCCCAACAAATTTTGAAAGCTCGTCGTATATTTATCCATGAGCTTTATTACATGAATTTAGCCAATGATTATAGTGAATTGGACAAAATTGCAGAGGCTGTACAACTTTTTATAGAACAACATGCAACTCAAGTACAAGTCAGTGAGCATCGTTTTTTATTGTATAATGTGATGTATGCTTATGTTATTTCGGGGCAATTCGAAAAAGCGTTAGACTGGAACCTACAACTCATAGACCTCCCTACAACTAAAGACTATTGGGATTTACAACGGTTTGGGCGATTATTTAATGCCATCATTCACTTCGAATTAGGGAACTTGACACTATTACCTTCTGTCATACAATCAGTAAGACGTTTCCTAAAAAAACGTTCTGTCTACCACAATTTCGAACAACTGTTATTGCGTTTATTGGGTAAAGCGGATGATTTATATTTCACCTATAATTCAAAAGAATTATACCAAAAATATCTAACAGAATTTACATCTTTTAAGGAAGATGTTGCAGAAAAAGGGGCTTTTCAGTATTTTGACGCACATTGTTGGATTCAATCTAAAATCCAAAAAAAATCAATGGTAGATATCTACCAAGAGCAAGTCTAACTTAGTGCATTTGAATTATGGCCAAAGAAAATAAGCTTTTTCAACTCATTCGATCTATGTCAAAGTCAGAAAAAGGCTTTTTCAAGAAGTTTACGGCTATCCATTCCCGTAAGGGGGAAAACAACTACGTAAAAATCTTTAATGCCATTGACAAACAAAAGGTCTATGATGAGGCAAAGCTGCTCAAAAAATTCAAATCGGAAAATTTTGTCAAACACTTTGCTGTCACCAAAAAATACCTATTTGATACTATACTCAAGGGCCTAAAAGCTTATCATGCAAAGTACTTGATATCACACCAAATTACGCAACTCAAATCAGAGATTTCGATTCTGATCGATCGAATGCTTTACTATGAAGCATCTAAGCATGTTGCTAAAGCCAAAAAGGCAGCATATCAAATTGAAGCATTTCCAATGTTGCTAGAATTTTTGGAATTGGAGCGCAACCTATTTGGGATGCATACCTTTGAAAATTCAACAACAAAAAAGAGTGCTATAGATCAAGAAATATCAGAGGTGCTCAAAAAAATAGAGAATCAAAACTTTTATACCAACCTTTACGATCAGTTTTATGCCTACTTGCGCCAACACAGCAACTTTGCATCAAAAGAGGATCAAAAAAGGTTCTCTAAGCTTCTAGACCAGCCACTTTTGCAAAATATAAATCAAGCATTAAGCACTAAAGCAAAGCGAAGTTTTTGGGCAATACAAGCAACTTTTGCTACACTATCTGGAGATACCGAAAAACCATTTGAGGTGAGTCAGCAAGTAATGCAACTATGGGAGAATAAGCCTGAGATAATTGGGGAGCAACCTACCTATTATTGGGCAAGTATATGTACACATATCAACCACCTCTATAGATCTAGAAGGATTCCTGAGCTCAAAAAATGGATAGGAAAACTCTATGATTTTGAACCAACTACACTCAACTTACAAATCTCTAAATTTGAACGATATAGCCTATATCAGCTATCCTTAATAGAGCTTACTCAGGAGTTTAATCAGCTTGATGCTTTTGTAGAATCTTATGAGGAAGATAAAATGGTTTATGAAGACCTTTTGCATAACTCTGAACAACGTTTGATCTTGTATAACATAACACATTTATACATACAGGCTCAACAATATTCTAAGGCGTTGGAGTATGCTCAAAAGCTTACTCAAATCAAAGCCTCCGAGGTACAGCAAGACTTGCAACGCTTTGGTTTTATACTACTAGCTATTGCTGCTTATTCTCTACAAAAGTCAGACCTCTTAAAGCAAACTATTATGCAGTATCAAGAATTCTTAGAAGGTGCTACAACAGTACATAAATATGAGCAGCTTATTCTAGAAGTTCTAGCTACCAATCCTGTGCAGTGGGCTAACTTTGCTGACCAAATCCAAGTACTTCGAGACGATCCTTATGAGGCTTATGGCTTTCAGTATTTTGATTTAGATAAGTGGATAGAGAATATAAAAAAAGGACAGCCCTAAAGCTGCCCTCGGTTGATTGGGTGTATTAAAAAGTTATGGTTATTTTTTAGTCATCAAACACTAAATCTTTTACTTTTAATAAGTCATACGCTTTGCCTCTTATAAAACGTTCTAAGTAGATTTTTTTCCCACTAATTACTTTAAAGTCTAAACTTCCTGGTTTTTTTGAAGTTCTTTTCAATTGACAGACTTCGCCACCTCTTTGTGTACTGGTAACAGTAATAATAATAGGTATAGGTAAGTCAATTACTCTTTTACCTTCAAAAGCTACTTTCATAGCTTCTATTAATTTTTCATCAGCATCATCAATTTGGCCAATACTTCCACTTGGGACTTTGAATTTATCATTAATAACAAAAAGTAAGTCAACTTCTGCTACCCCTGCATAATCATCTGTATCTAGTGAATCTTCTAAACTATTAAGTAGTGTTCCTACCAAGTTTTGTCTAATTTCATCTACTGGTAGTTGCTGAAGAAATAAGAGAATTTCTTTTTCTACATTTTCTAACGTATACTTTTCAGTATATTTTTTTTCAAAATCTTGCTTGAATGCTTCATATTCATCTGAATAATCTTGTTTTTGGATATACTCTTTTAATTTAGTTTCCCACATACGATGCAGATCAGATATATTAGTTGCAGAAGAAGTCTTTAATTTCTCAAACATTGTAGCTATTGTTGTATAAACAGTCTTAGCAGCAGCTATATAAACACCTACTTTAGGTATAAGAGCTAAAACATCTACAAAGTCAGCAACACTCAGCTTTGGTGGTTTTTCTGCTCTACTATATTCATCATGAAGATAATTCAAACTATCTCTTAAATTTCCAGCCCAATTTATAATACCTTGATTAAATTTATTCTTAGCATCTTTATGATTAATTGCTTTCATAGAAAAATCAGGGGCATCAATATCTTTCGTTTTTTTAGGATTAGGATCCATTTCAAAAATCTCTAAAACTTCTTTATCATCATTATATTCCTCCAAATGATCAAGAGGTGTTCCTCCTTCTATATGCTTCTCTGCAAGTCTTAGTGTTGCAATAAACTCATCCCTCTTACCTCTAATCTCTTTAGCTACCTTTTTATATGTTTTATCCTTTTTTATTGAAGGCACAATAGAATTATCAAATATATTTAGAAAGACTACTCGTTCTTCTAAAAACTCCTTGCAAGCATCTCTAACTATCTTGTATTCTTCTCTTTTACTTTCACTTATAGAAACTTCTGCACTATTTAAGGGTATATAAGGTGCAATAACTTTTGCAATTCTCTCAATATTTTGAATAATGTCATTCAAATTTAAAGTCTCTTCTTTCCACATAATGTCTAGCTCACCTTGCCTTTCAACACCTTCTTTTTGTATAGCTTGGTACAAGTTAGCAACAGGCATAAACCGTTCACTATCTTCTAAATTAAATTTTGGATAAGCTTCTTTCACCTCGTCAGAAACTAAGTATTCTAATTCTTTACGTAAAGTCCTTAAATCGTTAATATCATAATTGTCAAGATTATCATATACTTCTTTGATTTTCTTTTCGTCAAGTAGTTCGTTTAATATTTCTTCCATTATATATAGGTTTATGATTTTTAAGATTTATTTTTTGGGTGTTAAGCTATTAATCTTGCTCATCAAAGACGTTAATTTATTCCTTAAGATAGCATCTATTTTTTCACGAATTTTTTCCTGTACATCCTCAGGCACAACAGTATCTACCACCTTATCTAAAAAGCTCTTATCCTCTTTTTCTGTTACATTAGGTTTCTGCACCTTATAAGCCTTAGCAGCCAACTTGCAAATCGTATTAATTTTAGCCAAACGCTTTTCCACCTTAGCCTTATAAGCAGCAGGAAGAGTTGCCTCATTTGACTTGATCATAGCCAACCACTCCTTAGAAGTAGTATATAATTTTTTGAGTTGTTCTAATTGTTCTTTACTTACTGTTTCAGTAGCCATAGTTCCTTTTGTATTTTGAAAGGGTAATCAATCGTTCAAACACATCTTTTAGTTTTGGGTACAATGCGTTTGTTTTACAGTTTCAAATTTAGGTGAACTACAACTAAAAGAAATCCCTATTTTTGGCAATTATTAAAGAACGAAAGTATAAAAAACAAAAAAAAAATACCCTAAAGCCATAAAAACCAACAACCTACAAACAAAACTCAGTTAAATTCCAATCGCTATTTTTTATTCAAAAATAAGTGCAAAAAAATAAGTCTAGGCATAAAAAAAGCCACCCAAAGGTGGCTTCATCCTATTATAATATCTTCCTAAAACTACATTTTTACTAAAAAATCAAACAATTTAAGATACTTCTCTTCAGACCAATCCATACTTCCATCAACTTTAGCCAATACATTACCTTTTTTATCTATAATATAACTCGTAGGCATTACACTTGGATAAGCTTCTACCAAAGATTGATCCTCATCATGAGCTACATCAAAAGTAAATCCACGATCATCAATAAAACGTTTAATCCTATCAAAATCATCCTCATAAGAAGAAGCCAGCATCGCAAAATCTTTACCCTCCATATGCTCATAAAGTTTCTGCATAGAAGGCATTTCTCGCACACAAGGAGGACACCAAGTTCCCCAAATATTCAAAAAGAGTATCTTACCTTTATAACCATCTAAACTAAATGAACCACCTTTTATGTTTTTAGTCTTAAAATTTTGTCCCTTATAACTTACAATATCCAAATCTTGATACTCCTCTGTCTCTACTAAAGCATAAAAATCAGCTTCAGCCTTAGATAAATATCCTGATTCCAATACCTCTATAACTGCTGCATTTTGCTCAGGGTGTCGCTTAGCCACAGATAGTGGGGTACTACCATTTTTTCCCTTTTCATTAGGATCAAATCCTTTTTTCATGAAAAAGTAAGCCATACTTCTATTTCCCCCCATAGCACACCAGTGCAATCTAGAATAGCCATAGGAAGTACGACTATCAAGATCCGCCCCTTTTTCTATTAGCAAACGAGCTATATAATTATTTCCTGAATAGAGTGCTACATCTAATATAGAGCAAGGTCCATCTCCCATACCTCCTGCATAATCAACCTCTTTATCAATATCTGCTCCAGCATTCATTAATGTCAAAAACTTATCATTAACCTTATGGTTCAAGGCCCAAGAAAGCGGAGTAGTGCCTCCTACATATACATTAACATCAGCACCTTTATCTATCAAACGTTGTAGTCCTTCTGCTCCACAATAATCCGAAATAATAGCAGAGTGTAGAGGCGTCCAACCATGTTCTCCTCCCTCATTAATATCTACTGCCCTATTGCAAAAAACAGATAAGTTATCATAACTAAATACTTCATAGCGATTAGGTGTTTGTATTAAAAAAACAAAAAATACATTGAACAAGTATTTAAAATAATGCCAAATATAAATTCTCTCTATTTTTTAACAATTATAAGACTAAAAAAAATTTTACTTCACATATTTTTTTAAAAAAAAATTACATTTTTCACC
>JAAEPD010000123.1 GCA_024222455.1 Aureispira sp. | reverse complement strand
ACAGTAGGCTTAACCGCTTCTTTTTCTGCCTCCTCCTGAGCTAGCTTTTCTGCTTGTTTTTGCTTTTGGTAATATTCTCTTTTGCAAACACCTTTACCTTTGGTACTACAGTACTTTTGTGTTTTTCGGTGTGGTTTGAATGGCGTTCCACAGTTCAAACAGTTTGAAAGCTCATTGTCCATTAGTATGTTAATTATAAGAGTTTGCTAATTCAAAAGCAGCTAACCATTGAGCAGGTTGTAATGGATAGTGTTTAGGGTTCTTTTTGTGTGCCTCAATACGCTTAATCAAGTAGTTTATTTTTTGCTCAAATAAGGCATCTTTTTGAATGCTTAAAAGGATTAAGGCATCGGTTTTGGTAAACTGCTTATTGCAAGCAGTAGCATTTTTATTAATAGTGTCCTCTAGGTGTTGGAGGTGCTCTTTTAAGGCTTTCTCTTTAGCTCTTCGGACAAAGAGACTAATCACACCAAAAACAGCTCCTACAATGATATAGGCTATAAAATATTTAGACATAATGGTTGTTTTTAGAAGTCTAGATCTAGGTTATATTTTTTGAGCATGGCATCAAACTTAGTTTTGTCAATACCTAGTAGAGCCAAGATCTTACCTTGTTGAAAGGCTTTAGTGAGTCGAGCAATAACATGGCTATTATTGGCCTTGAAATCATCTATTTTAGTCTTGACATCTAAGAAAAAGTCTATATCTCCTTTTAGCTCTGCATTTTCGATGCGAAAACTATCTTTTTCCTCTATGAGCTGCATCAAGTAGGTTCGATCTACTTTTACCAAATCGGGTTTTGCTGTTTCCTCAGCCATTTGAATATGTATTATGGAATAAAAAAATAGCAAAGGGGCTATACTCAAGCTGTCACCCTACTTTCTAGCCACCTTTGCAGATTGCTCTATTTTTTCAAGATTCTAGCCATACGGCTGATGTAACGCCATGTTTGGAAGCCAAAATCAATGCTTTCTTCAATGGCTGCTTCAATTTGGTCATTTGGAATATCAAATTGTTCTTGGATATGGAAGTTCAGCTCTGCTCGCTCTTCTTCGTCCAGATCCACAATCTCTTGATGGATGTTAGCAGCATTAGAGATTAAGACAGGGAGCTGTGAAACATTATCTACTAAACCTAAAGAATCCATAAAAGTGAATCCATCTTTAGAAGCTTCTCTGATTTCTTGTTGTAGTCCTAAGATGAAGGCTACAAATAATTTTAAATTGGCTATACCTAATTTGTTCATACTTGCTTTTGTTTGTTGTGAGTAATATTGCAAGTATAGGACAGCTAAAACAGAGCTACAATAGCTGTTTTGCTAGTTCGGTTTAATTCCACTTTTGGCAAGATTTAGCAAGATTCTAGACATAAAAAAACACCCCTAAGGGTGTTTTTAGATCAATTCGTTATCTGCAAGCCATTTTTTTAAGCGATTGCCCTCTGTTGGAGGAAAGCTTTTCCATCGTTTGAATGCTGTCAAGTCATAATCTAACTTATGGATTAAGACCTCATCTGTGAGCATATTGGCTCGAATCCACTTAAAAGAGTGCTTGAAATGTTGTGATAACCATGCTTTAGTGATTATCACCGGTTGGTTTTCCATCTTTCTAAAGGTTTTTGTTTGCTTATTCTATTCACATATAAATATAACGAATATTATTGATAAGGCGTTCGCTACCGCTCACCTTTTTATGGTCTTTTGATGCTAGTGCAAGGGGGCGAAGGAATGATTTTTAGACAGCTTT
>JAAEPD010000122.1 GCA_024222455.1 Aureispira sp. | reverse complement strand
TGTTCGTCCTCCTGATACTAATTCAAGCGCTTGCTTTTTAAACCCTTCATCGTATTGCCGATTCACTCTTTTTTGCTTTTCTTTTTTCATATCAACACAAATTTACATTATTTTTGTGTCCCGGTTTATTCAACCATCTCACCTTTTTCTAATTAATTAGATCCCCACTTAAATTAAAACTGGTCTTTAAAAAATTGAACATCCACTTTTCCCAACTTATTTTTCCATTTATCAGATGCTAACAACACATCTAGAGATTCTTCTACATGTTTAGTGGTCACCAATTCATAACTAGTTGTGTTCCATTCAGCATTCTTATAACAATAGAGCAAATAGTTGCTGGCAGACTCTGCTTTTCCGCCTAGCACATAACCTCTTGTCACTAAAAAAGGAACTCCATTTACAATCTCGATAGGTTCTTTTGTCCAATCTACATAATCTGTTCCTCCAAAAAAGGAAGCACCTCCTAGCATTGGACGACGAAATTCGGCATCAGCCTTAGCCTCAAATAACATTCTACAAAGCACTATCAATTGGTGTTCGTATTTGTGAGTAGCTGCATATTGACTCAACAGAGCAACCGCTTTGCCCTTACCCTCTTCTTGCAAATATTGGGCTGCTCGAATGTATGGATATACTCGATACTGATCTACCTGGAAATCTACACATACGTCTAACATTTGTTTAAACTCTGTAGTGTCCATCTTCATTTCTTTTGTATTGGCAAATAACAGTGTGAAGGCTGTAGCTATTGTGATGGCTATTTTAAACATACTTGTATCGTTTTAATTAGGAGAAATTTCAAATTTATATAAATCATAGCCTCCTTTTCCTCCTACTCTATCAGAAACAAAATACCCCGATCTTATGCTATCAGGTTCATATATTAATCCCCAATCATTCCCTTCACTATTTATTCCAATTCCAACATTTTTCACTTCTATAGCAGCACCATATTCAAACCTAGTATAAAACAAGTCAAAGCCTCCAATACTAGCAGAACTATTTGAAGCAAAATATAGCATGTTTTCATTCATTAGATATGGACTAATTTCATCATTCTCCGTATTAACAGAAGGCCCTAAATTGACTGGAGGCGACCACTTTTTCATAGAATCAATTGCACTATATTCCTTCTAAGAAGCATACAAATCATAGCCTCCAAAACCTCCTGACATATCTGATGCAAAGATGAGGGTTTCCCCATCTGGAGAAAGACTAGGAAAAAAAGTGACATAATCGTAACTATTAAATGGCAAACTCTTCTTTTGTTGCTTTGTAGTTGTGAGATCTTTAACTGTATATATTTTTTGGTATTTTTTCCCTTTAAATTTAACAATAGTTGTAGTCATAAGTAGATTTTCGACAATAGCACTTGCACCACTCAACAACTTAGAATAATCAAAATCAGCTCCCTGATAAATCGTATTATCTACAGTATAAAATTCTATATCAGGGATTGTCAGTTTACCTAAGATTCGTTCATGAGGATAACATTCTTCTTTTCCTCTAGCAAAAACGAGTTTATCTTTGTAAACCATAGGTATGAGCTCATCTAATTCTGTATTCAACTCTTGAATTGGAGTAATTTTAACTTGTTGTCCTCTTTTTCTTAGCTTTTCTATGTTAACACTATCACATCCAAAAGGATACTCGCCCCAACCACCAGGGTTTAATCTATTAATCTATTAATCTACTGAAATACTACCAGCTGAAGTCTGGTAGGTTAAAAATTAGGACTATAAGTCCCCTGACTATTCTAAAGAAATATTATTCGAGTTATCACTTTGCTTAGAATCGTTGTGATTCTCTATATATGCTTTGATTACTTCATC
>JAAEPD010000121.1 GCA_024222455.1 Aureispira sp. | reverse complement strand
GATGAAGTAATCAAAGCATATATAGAGAATCACAACGATTCTAAGCAAAGTGATAACTCGAATAATATTTCTTTAGAATAGTCAGGGGACTTATAGTCCTAATTTTTAACCTACCAGACTTCAGCTGGTAGTATTTCAGTCGCATGATAACTCATTTTATGGGATCAAGAGGAGTTATAAAGCTAATTAATTAATGTCTAAGCTTAGACTCGTTCCTCCAGTTTTTCCAACTTCAATGTATGAATATCCTCAATCAAGCGATTAACATCTACACCCAATGTACCATTGTATACACCTCTTATATGTCCATTGTAGTCAATTAGTATTAAATTTTCGGTATGCAAAAAACTAGTGGAATCCTGTTGCATCCCAATATCTTTATCTGCAAAATAAGACTGCCTTGCCATACGATAAATACTTTCTTTTTTGCCTGTAACTAGATGCCATTTATCATCCTGCACATCTTGATGTGTAGCATAGTTGCGGAGTTGAGCTACCGAATCCATCCAAGGGGCAACAGTATGCGACAAAAGTAGGACATCATCATCTGTTTGGAAAGCCTCTTGCACTTTCCACATGTTTTTAGTCAATTTAGGACAAATCCCTGGGCAAATAGTAAAGAAAAAATCAGCCACATAAATCTTGCCTTCAAATGTCTGATTATTAACAGCTTTTCCATTCTGATTGGTAAATTCAAATTGACCAATAGTATGCAGCTTCTGATAGGTAATATCAGTAGGAGCTAACCATTCAGGAGTGAAATCTGCTGTGTTGAAAAATGGTAAAGTTATATATTCTTCTGTGCTAGAAGAAGCTGTTTGTATATAACGAAATCCCAAATAAATGATTAGGCTACTAAATAATACAATATATGCTTTCATGATCTTAGTATTTTTAAGGTAAAATGATGCTTTGTTCTTGTTCCTCTATTGTATAGCAAGGTTTAGAACCTATAAGTCCATATCTACGACCATTTTTGATCACATAATTGGCTTTGTATTCTCCTTCCTCTGTCCACATTTGCTGACGACCTTCTTCCTTACCATGTAGATAGTTGAACAGTTTGTACAGTTGCCCACTCTCATACCAAGCTTGAGCTGTGCCATGATGTTCTCCAGCCAAGAACTGATAATCGAATTTAAGTTGACCATTAGCCCACCAACCCTTGTGCTGTCCTTCTTTTAGTCCATGGTTATAATAGCGTTCAAAAAGTTGTTGAGCATTGTTGTGCCAGCCTAAGCTTTTGCCATGTTTTTTACCCTCCCAATAAGTGCTTAGTTCTTTTGTGTTGCCATCAGGATACTGCTCTTCTTGTTGGCCAGAAAAGGGTAGATTTTGATAGTACAAAATACCTTCAATTTTCTCTAAAAAAGGATCATTGTGTTGTACTAATTGGTTAGGGATCGCTACACGTGTAGTCAGTGCTACAGTTGTCTTAGGGCTAGGTTGATTGCAAGCCAACAAGCCAAAGAACAAGCCTAATAGTCCAATCGTTTTAATGATATTAAGGTGCATTATATCTGTATTTAAAAGTCAAGAGGTATAAAAAGTTAATTAGAAACAGTTCCTGGAGTGCCATAGAACCCATTCCCATTGATATAAGGATCTTGACTGGTGATGTGATAATGGTAAATACCATCAGGATATTCAGGTGTAGCATGGAAGTGACCATGATATTCATCCAAGTCATTATTGCTTACAGCTTTTCCTTCTTCCATAGGCCCATAGACAGGAAATCCATCTAGCAAAAATCCTAAAAGTGCATCGCTGCCTTCCTCTGCGGTCAATCCTTTAGGTTCTATATGATAATGGTATTCACCAGTGTTTTGGGGGTGGCCATTATATTGGTCAAAGCTATTGATTTCATTAGTTAGAGCTGCTTGTTGTGCAGCATACTGGTTGTAGAATGGAACACCATTGAGTGAAACTCCAATAGCACCCATAGGAGTACTCTCATGCTTGCGAGCCTCAGCAGGGTTGAGTGGTATCCGAAATACAAAATCTTGCTCACTAATTCTATTAGGGTTGAGATGAAACTGTGAATTATTCCCATTATAAGCCTCATAACGATTGTCACTAAAATAAGGACTGTCATGATCAGGAACGCCATTACACTCAATAACCACAAACTGGCCATCTAGGTAAACATCTATTCCCGATCTAAAATTTTTGAAGGCATCTGGCAATTCTGTGAAATTAGTGCCAGAGCCATTGAGGTTGTCATTAGAAGTATCACAAGAAAATAGGACAGTAATTAGTATTCCTGTTGCTAAGAGTTTTAAAAATTGTGTACTATGCATAAGACTATGTTTTTTGTTGTTATGTAAGTATTAGATACTAAGAGAAATACTAAAATTGAGCCGTAATGCCTTTATTAATAGGGGCTTTCAGCGAACGACTGTATTTACTCAGTAATTGGATGAATTTATTCAACGAGTGGATTTTTTGCTTGAAATCAATTAGTTTTGGCAAGAATAAAAACTACCCAATTAACCTAACCCAAAGATGGATGCAAATAGAAAACATATTGAGTTGATAATGAATAGAATTCCAATTTTGGGTATTCTTTGTTTTATATCGCTTTTTATATGGTCTTCAATGTTATATAGTGGAGGTTCTCAAGCAAATCTAAATTCTGAAGGATTCGACTGGATGAATAATTATTGGTGCAATTTGATGGGCAAAAAAGGAATGAATGGGAAGTTTAACCCTGCAAGGCCTTATGCTATTACAGCAATGATCATATTGTGTATGAGTTTAATGTTATTTTTTATACAGTTTGCTAAGGTTTATTCAGAAAATAGATTCTGGAAGAGAGTCCTAAACTTAGGAGGAATATTATCAATGCTTTCTGCATGTTTTATCTTTACAGATTACCATGATTTGATGACTATAATTTCTAGTTTTTTTGGGGTGTTTTTGGTGATTGGAATTATAAAAGAAGTTTACCAAAGTGAGTTGCTAAATTATAAAATTGGGGGTGGAATATGCTTATTCTTACTATTATTGAATAATTGCATATATTACTCTCTACAGTTCATAGAATGGCTACCATTTATCCAAAAGGTCACCTTTTTAGCAGTCTTGATTTGGATAATTGGGCTGAATTATGAGCTGAGGAAGACGATAAAGGCCCGCTGATGTTAATGTATAAATGATTAAAACAATAAATAGAATGGAAAAACAATATGAATTTAGGGCAGTATTGAATGCTAAAGTGGTGAAAAAGTTAGCAATAGGTATTCAAAATGTATATCCTAAGTTTGATAGCAAAAATTTTCAGAAAGAAATAAATAAGACAATAGATCAACTTGCTTTTAAGGAGCGAGCACAATTAATTGCAGGTTTTTTAAAAAAATATTTGCCCAAAGATTACCCAGCGGCTGCTAAGATTTTACTGGATTCTTTGGGCAGTGCTAAAGAGGGGGATAAGTTGACCGGGAATGACACCTTTTATTATATGCCACATGGAGTTTATGTGATGCAAGAAGGTTTGGCCGAAGAGGATTTTGAGCAATCAATGGAGTTGGTGTATGAGTTAACTAAGAGATTTACCTCTGAATGGACTATACGAGCTTTTTTAGAAAAG
Organism: Aureispira sp.; assembly: GCA_024222455.1. Lineage (GTDB taxonomy): Bacteria > Bacteroidota > Bacteroidia > Chitinophagales > Saprospiraceae > JAAEPD01. Next base: position 1,337 of record JAAEPD010000121.1, on the reverse strand, counting down.
TATCCTAAACGTACCTTAAAAAGGTTAGCAAAATGGGTAAAAGATAAGGATGAGCACGTGCGACGTTTAGTTTCGGAAGGTACTAGACCTAGATTACCTTGGGCTTCGCATTTAGTAGAATTTCAGAAGAATCCTAGACCTGCTCTGAAACTTTTGGAGCAGCTAAAAGAAGATAAATCTTTGTATGTACGTCGTTCAGTAGCCAATCATCTCAATGATATAGCTAAAGACCATCCAGATTTAGTAACCTCTACTCTAAAAGAGTGGAAAAAAATCGAGAATGAAGACACACAATGGTTAATTCGACATGCATTACGCACTTTGGTGAAAGCAGGGAATGCAGATGCTTTAGAGCTCTTGGGCTATGCAAAAAATCCAGCAATCAGCATCTCTAATTTGAAGGTAGATAAAACGAGTTTAAAAGTAGGGGAGATCCTTGTTTTTGATTTTGATATTAGTTCTAGCTCTAAAAAAGACCAGCAATTAATGGTTGATTATGTAGTGCATTATATGAAGGCCAATGGGAAGTTGGCACCCAAAGTATTTAAGCTCAAAAAGGTTGCTTTAGCTGCTGAAGAAACTATGCATTTTAGCAAGAAACAGTCTTTCAAATTGATTAGTACTCGAAAATTTCATGCAGGCAAACATCGCATAGAAATCCAAGTGAATGGTCAACGCTTTGGTAATATTGAGTTTGAGTTGAAGGATTAGTTATCTGCGATAAAAAATAGCCTTACTATCAAGTCGTAAGGCTATTTTTTTGAGTATTTGAGATAGATCAAATATGACTATTTTTCTTTAGTTTTATTTTCTGCAACCAACTCTTTGTGCAATTCTTTTTTATCCACTTCTTTTCCTTGTTCATCTAGATAAACAGTAACTAGAGTAGAACTTTTACGCATTTTTACACGATAAGTATTGATAGGTTTATTAGGCAAAAGCATAACCTTTTCCGCCCCACTCAACCTATGCGAAGGGTAGTTTGTTTTTGCATAATCTTTTATGGCTTGAGGTAATTTTTCTACAGCCTTAAACCAAAAATAAAAGGTTGCAGATTTACCTGTCCCATCTTTTTTGTAGCGAGCTCTACTACGCACCTTATTGGCATTGTCAAATACAGCTACATATTGTTGATATACTTTGTCTTTGATCGTTGTTGTTTGCAATTCCCATTTGAGTGCAACAATATTGTCAAAGTCCTTTTGGAAGGGGTGTATTTCAAAGTTTCGGATTTAAGCCGCAGGCGACCAAATTTTTTCCATGACTAAATCCCACCGATTGCTTTTAAAAGCAACCCTCAAATTGAGCATATTTTTAGCACCCTGATCAGACCAACG
>JAAEPD010000120.1 GCA_024222455.1 Aureispira sp. | reverse complement strand
TCAGCAAGCATCGTTTTACCTGTACCTGGCTCACCTTTAATTAATAGAGGTCGCTCTAGTGTTTTAGCTGCATTGACGGCCATCTGAAGCTCTTCAGTGGCGATATAGTTTTCTGTACCTTCAAAATTCATGTTTCCTCCAGATTCTTAGAAGCATTATACCCAAGAACTAGGGGAAAACTACTTCTTAGTGATTTGAATCAACGACTAATTATTGTCTCAAAATTGTAATAACAGTTGGGATAAGTTACGAACAAAATATACTAGTTCTACCTCAATATACATATTGCAGTGGCTAGTAAATTTGATAACTACACAACTTGTAGGAAATGCCCAAAGCACTCGCTACGCTCATGGGGCAGGCTATGACTAGTTCTTTTCAAAAGTTATAAAGCTGTATAAGTTTTCTAGCCTAGCACCAGAAGGGCAAGGCTATAAACAGCCATCTTCTTTGTTAAGCAATTTTCAGCTAGAATGACTAGCTAAAAAATACTTGCCTCAAATATGACTGTTCCTATTCTTGCTGAAACATGTATATTGAGGTGGAACGGGTATATAGTTAAAGCAGTCTAAAAATTTACTAGTTGAATACTTCGGTAGCAGAAATAACATTGAGAAAAGTTGTTAAAAAACTTACAAGATTTATGTTGGATAGCATTAGAGATCTGACACCAATTGTATTGGT
>JAAEPD010000119.1 GCA_024222455.1 Aureispira sp. | reverse complement strand
ATTTGGGAAATTTTAGCCAAGTCTTTTGCAGATGGATTGATATTTATGGTAGTATCTGCTAAAAAAATTGGCCCCTGATTTGTTAACATCAAATTAGTAGCAGCTATTCTTGTTACCCCTTTTGCTTTACCAATTAACTCAATCATTGGTTTAACTACAGTAGGGTAAGGCCTAGAATAGCCAGTTATTAAAGAGTCTGCTTCACCTTCATTTACCATCATAGCTGCGAAATAATTTCGCTCTCGCATTAATTTTTTTGCCTGATGTAAACTAATCCCTTTTCGTTGTCTTGTTTCCCAATATTTAACAGCAAAATAATCTCTTCTTTCTGCTTCTTCATCTGTTTTTGGATCATAAATTGGAACTTCAGCTGTAAAACCTAGCTCCTCTTTAAGCTCCAGAATTATATCTTTTCTACCCAATAATATTGGATACCCCAACTTCTCCTCATAAACCCTTTGAGCAGCCTTTAAAACATCCAAGTGATCTGCCTCTGCAAATACAATACTTTTTGGATTTCTTTTTGCTCTATTGTGTAAAAGTCTAATTTCTTTACTCCCAACACCAGATCTATCCATCAGTTGGTCTCTATATTTACCCCAATCTTCTATAGGTTCTAAGGCAACTCCAGATTTAATAGCTGCTTTAGCAATAGCCGGTGGAATTTCATAAATTAATCTAGGATCAAATGGTTTTGGAATAATATATTCTTTCCCAAAAGACAAGCTTACTTCATCATAAACAATGTTTACTTGTTCTGGAACCGATTGCTTAGCTAGGTCTGCAAGAGCATGAACAGCCGCCATTTTCATTTCTTCATTTATTTTCGTAGCTCTAACATCTAAAGCACCACGAAATATAAATGGAAATCCTAATACATTATTAACTTGATTTGGATGGTCTGATCTTCCTGTAGCCATAATAATATCGTCTCTTGTGGCACATGCAACATCATAAGAAATCTCTGGTACTGGGTTTGCCATGGCAAATACTATTGGATCTTTGGTCATTGAAAGCAGCATTTCTGGTGTTACCACATCTCCTTTTGACAACCCAATAAAAACATCAGCATTTTGCATGGCTTCCTCAAGTGTATTTACATCCTTATTAGTAGCAAATTTCTTTTTCTGAGGAGTTAGATTATCTCTGTCTTTTCTGATAACACCTTTGCTATCACACATAATAATATTTTCAATCTTTGCTCCTAACCTTAAGTATAAAAGGGTGCATGAAATAGCAGCAGCACCAGCACCATTAACAACTATTTGAACTTTAGAGATATCTTTCGCAATTATTTCTAAAGCATTTTTCAATGCCGCTGCAGAAATAATTGCCGTCCCGTGTTGATCATCATGCATCACAGGTATATTTAATTCTTCTTTAAGTCTTCTCTCTATTTCGAAAGCTTCTGGGGCCTTTATGTCTTCTAAATTAATCCCTCCAAATGTAGGAGCAATCGCTTTGACTGTTTCTACAAATTTATCTACATCTGTGGCATCTATTTCTATATCAAAAACATCAATATCGGCAAATATTTTAAAAAGTAATCCTTTCCCCTCCATAACTGGCTTAGAAGCTAAAGGTCCTATATCACCTAATCCTAAAACAGCTGTTCCATTGGTTATTACAGCAACTAAATTTCCTTTAGCTGTATATTTATAAGCATTTTTTTGGTCTTTTGAAATTTCTAGACATGGCTCGGCAACTCCAGGAGAATATGCCAAAGCTAAATCATGTTGAGTGGCATATTTTTTTGTTGGTATTACTTCTATTTTTCCTGGTTTAGGCT
>JAAEPD010000118.1 GCA_024222455.1 Aureispira sp. | reverse complement strand
TGCGGTCTTCCTTATCTTTAATATACTTTTTATAATACATATGCCTTTCGTTTTTGGTGTCCTAACCTAAATTTCGAAAGGCTTTTTCTTTTTTCCAAATAAAATGAGCCATCTCTTACTTAAGGGATGACTCATGTTTCTGCAATATGTTAAAGTTGAGGGAGAATTTAGATCCCCCCTTCCTACTTTCTTATTTTTTTGACCAAACTGAGGTATTGTTAGCAGTTCTCAGATGGATAGATCCATCATTTTCTAAGGTCATCTTCACTGGCTTATCTCTAAGTTCCCAAGTATTAGAAGCCCAAATTGCTCGGTTACTTCTATTATAGACAACCAAGTTACCATCTGTTTGCATAATTAAGTAACAACCAGCACCATTACCATTGGTCATGGTACACCAAGTTGGTCTATTATCCTTAGTATAAATACAAAGATTAGCATCTGTTTGCATTATTAACTTATACGCTCCATTAGCAGTTTTTAGTTCTTGTCCTGACTCTAAGCGAGCACCAGCAGCAAGAGAAGTTACTTCTGTTACTTCTGTTACAGCTGTTTTAGGAGTATCCACTTTTTCTACAGGATTTACAACATCTCCTTTACTTATCGTCTTTCCTCCCCACCAATTTGTAAGATCTTGGAGAGAAAAGTTTTGAGCTTGACTGTTTAGGCTAGTAGCCAATAGTAAAATTGCGATAAAAAATAGTTTATTCATAATATATTATTGATATAGATTATATAAGAGGATTTCCATTAGCTACGAGAAGGGAAAGTACCACTTATACAAATAATATAATGAATAGTTGTGTATGGTTGCATGTTATTAACAGCATGACCAGCAGCACCTAAACTACTAGCTCTTACAGTAGCATTAGCAGCATTGCCTACAGTAAGAACAGTTGTGCCACCTGCTTTAAATTCATCAGCTGAAGTTTTAGGATTCACTTGATATCCAGAAACATTAGCCCCAGAACCTGCAGGTAGGTTACCATTAGTCAAAACATTAGTTTCTGAACCACCTTTTACCCCTTGTCTATAATTTCCTAAACCTGGTCCATTTCCTACCCCCACAGGCACACGTCCTCTCAAATCAGGCAACCCAAAAGTAGTGCGTCCATCTCCTCCATAATTAGTTCCTAATATAGAAAACAAGGCTGAATTTTGAGCAATTGGGAGCAACTGTCCATCACAAAGAGCCCATCCTCTTGGAGCAAAAGTGCCTGCAAACATTTTCACTTCACCTAAAAATCCCACTTCTTGTGCTTGTGCATCATTTACACTAAATGTACAAACTAAGGCTAAAGCCATCATTAAGTTTAAAATCGTTTTCATTGTTCTTGTTTTGAAGTTTTCTAATTTAAAATATAATTTATTGAGCATTGCCTTATAAGGGCAAAACTCTAAGCAAACGCTAAAGTACTAACAAATAGCAAAACACCCCTTATTTATTCTAAAATTTGAGACTGTCCTCAGTTTTTTGGGAGATTAGATTTCCTCTCATCTAATTCAAACATAAGTTAAATGAATTTCAACAATTCTCCAAAGAGATTAAAACTGTGCCAAACTTATCTTTTTTTGAAAAGAAACCCAATAATAAAACGGTTTAGGTTAGTAAAAGTGTATATATACTAAAAACAAGGGACTACACTAATGAAGTAGTCCCTCTCAATTTTGGGATTAAAATTCTAATTAGGACTCTATTAAGGGGTATGACTACTACTTAAGTTCGTATTTACCTTTTTTTGTATCCCATACTTTAAATCCTGTTGCACTATAAAGTACAGCAACACCATCGTCTTCTAAGATCAATTTGACAGGCATATACTTTGCTTCTTTGTACTTAGGATCTTGTGTAAAATGGGTATTACTAGCCCAAACAACACTACCATTTGCAGCATAAGCTACTAAATTACCATCCGTTTGCATTTTAAGTACAGTATTCGCTCCAGGAAATGTTTTACTATTCCATGTAAGAGACACTCCAGGATTGTGTGTATAAATAGAAATATCTCCATTTCCTGCCATGTACAAAAAGTGCTTTCCATTTGCTGCAGCTAGATGCTGATCTCCCAATGTTCCGTCACCACCTTTCAACTCCTGCCCTGCAAGTAGAGTATTGGCTTGAGTCCAGTTATGAGCTTGACCATTATATCTCCACATAGAACCATCAGTAGATTTACAAAAAAGATGACGACGATTACAAACCAATTCTGCGCAACGGTCACCTACATGAGTCCAGTTGCCATTGATTTTTTGCCAAATTTTCTTATCACTATCTACACTATACTCTTGACCTTCACAAGTCAAAGTTGTTGTCATTATTGATGTAATTTTAAATGTAAAATGATTTTGGTATCGAGGAGCGACACCTCCACCAGGAGCATCCATAAATACCCCCTGCTCTCTCTTGAAAAAATGAGTACCATTCTTTACTCTAAAACTCACTAACTCTGCATTTTCTCTATTACTATTGCCTGCAAGTACTTCAAAACTAGCATTTTCGTTAAAGGTATTATCTGTAGAAGCAGACTTAACTGTTATATTATAATAATTAGATGCAGTATAAGGGCGAGGACAGCCTTCAGCCATTACTAGATAATTTTCACCAGCCAAATCAACAGCTTGCAAAGAAACAAACCCTCCCTTCCCATTGAGAGGAGCAACTACTTTAAAATTACGGTTGGCTGCATTCAGACCTGCTCGGCCTTCTCCCCCATAGCTTATAAAATATCCTGGTGCTGATTCACTTTCAAAAGTATAAACCTGACCTACTTGCAACCTGTTCCCAACAAGTTGCGCAAACGAAATATTCTGAAAAGCTAATACAGCTATAAATAAAAACATGACCTTTTTCATAATAAATGATTTAATGTGTATAAGTGATTTTTAAAAACTATGTCATTATAAATTCTATTCTAAAAAGAAGCTTAATCTCAGCTTCTAGATAAAAAAAGCACTAAGTATAAATTATTTCTGTTTTTGAACTAACTAAAAAACTTGATAACACAAATATAGACTCAATAGGAGTTTCAGGCTTTTTCAAAAAGGACCTTCCCTTTCTCAAAAGGGACATTTTGAGCAAAATGAGCCTTTTTTCAAGATTTTGGACAAAAAATTTATAGTAAGACTTGACAAGTGTTTTTAATTAGAAAAACTATCTTTGGTCTATGCTCAAGAAATATATATACCTGACCAGCATACTACTACTATGTGTTCAATTATTGTCAGCACAAAGTTATACAGCTACTGTACAAAAAATAGGTGTAGATGATGGGCTGTCTAGCTATAAAATATTCAATATATATCAAGACTCAAGAGGCCTAATTTGGATAGCTACCTCTTATGGTTTGAATAGTTATGATGGAACAACTATAGAGGTATATACTAAAGAGACTCATGGATTATGTCATAACATAATCCATACTATAGAAGAAGATCAACATGGGAACTTATGGTTAATGGGAGGAGATATTGGAAGAGGAAGTAATATGTGTATTTTTGATCCTGTTGAAAAAAAGACCTATAGTATTGAAGAATATACGAATGCTCCTTGTCCATTTCAGACCTATAACATGTGGCTTTGTAATAGGCATAGAGATCATTTTTTATTAGTTGATTTTGTAAATGGTCAAGTCTATGAACTTATAGATAAAAAACTTCAGCCTACCCTAACATTTAAAGAAACAGACCAAGCTGTACACCATTTTGATTTAGCTTATGTCTATAAAATGACAGACTCTAGCTATGCACTTTTGCGAAGAGGACCTAACGTTTATAGTGGTCTTGCTTATCTTAACAGTCAAGGAGAACTTATAAGAGAAGACACGATTCCTAATGGTCTAGGTCGAATTACTCGAATTGCTACAGATGGTCAAAATTTGACTACACTATATGGGAGTACTGATTCTGAAAATAAGAATAATATCATATCTTTTAAGACTAATGACCTATCTCCTATTTCTATCAAGTCTCCTTTAGGCTCTTATAAAGAGCCTAAATTTCATAAAAACAAGTTTTATATACTTAGCTCTAAATCCTTGAAAATTTATACATCTAAAGGTCAATTAATCAAGGTTCTTCGTTTAGATTTAGATTTAACCAATGATATTATTGATCTAACTATAGATAATCAAGAAAACATCTGGTTTAAGAATAAAAAACATTTGTATTGTATTAGCCTACATCAACAACCTTTTGAGGTTAGCTTACATAACAACACAAGCCCTAACAGGATACGAGGTATTACTAAAACCCAAGATAATTCACTATTTATTGGAACAACAGGTCTCTTTTTCAAAACAAAGGCTGATAGTCTTTCTATGGAGGCGGGACAAAACTTCAATCTATACCCATCAAACTATATGGGTATATTAGAGGATGATAATAATATCTGGATAGCTACTGAATATAGAGGTTTGCTTCAGTACAACTGGCAAACACAACAAGTCAAGAGTTATCATACACCTGCATCCTTACCTAATGCTATTTTATGGATGCCCTACAAAGCAACTGATGGTTCCATTTGGGTAGGTACTGTTCGGGGTTTAGTAAAATTGGATACCATCCAAGAGAAACTCCTATTTTTTACGCCTCAAACTGAATTTGTAAAATTATCAACCAGTGCCATTTATTCATTTCATCATTCGCCCAAAGGTACCTGGTTATGCACTTCTTCAGGATTATATTTAGTTAACCTTGAACAAGAAAAAGTTTTAGAATACTATAGTGATAGTCAAAAAGGAGATTTCTATATTCCGACCAATCATATTGCACACTTACATGAAGATAAAGATGGACTGTTTTGGTTGGCCACTAAAGGTCAAGGCCTAATCAAATGGAACCCTAAAACTAAAAATTATGAGCAACTAACTAGATCGAATACTGGACTGTCTAATGATGTCCTTTATGCTGTATATGAAGATGCCTCTGAAAATCTTTGGATATCTAGTGATAGAGGTTTAATGTCTTTAAATAAAGGGTCTAGATTGGTTACCATATACCAAGAAGAAGATGGTATCCCACACAATGAATTCAATACAGTTTCGCACTACAAAGATACAGAGGGTCATCTGTATTTTGGTGGCCAAAATGGTATAATTAACTTTCACCCTAGAGACTTTAAACAACAAAACTACAGTGCTCCATTTATTGTAACATCTTGTACCAAACAGGAGCGCAGTACAGACAATCTAATTCAATTAACTAGTCAAATTCTGAAACAACATTCCTTAACTATCTATTCTAATGACAAATCTGTTAGCATCAAATTTGCCTTGCTTAATTATAAAAAAGCAAAAAATACCCAATACAGCTACAAAATAGAGGGCTATGACAAGGATTGGACTTATCAAGCTGAGCCTTTCCTCAAGATCAGTGGACTACCTTATGGGAATTATAAACTTCGACTTAGAGCAAAGGCATCAGGAAGTGGTATTTGGCAAGATTATGACCATGCTATCCAAATCAAAGTTGTTCGCCCTTTTTATTTGCAATGGTGGTTTATACTTAGTGCTATTCTTCTATTCATCTTGAGCATCTTTTTTATAATAAAAAGACGTACTCAGAAACTCTTAGAAAAACAAGAAGAGTTGGAACAACTGGTAGAAAAACGGACTAAAAAAATCGCTCAGCAGGCAGAGGAACTAAAAGCTCTAGATAAAGTAAAATCTCGATTTTTCGCTAATATTTCACATGAATTGAGGACTCCCCTTACACTTATCCTGGGGCCTCTTTCTTATATATTAGATAATCCTGATGATTGGGAAAAAGAGGATATCAAGCAACAACTGCTGACTATGCAACGAAATGGCAAAAGCTTGATGCAACTAATAGAAGAGATTTTAGATCTATCCAAATTAGAGGCTAACAAACTAGAACTGAATGAGGAAGCGACTCCTGTCAAGCAGTTTTTTGAGCATATTTTTATTGTATTTGAACCTCAGTTCCAAAGTCAGGGACTTGATTACGAACTCATTTTTAATTTAGAACATCCAGATTTAACTGTACTGATAGATAGAAAAAAACTAGAAAAGATACTCAATAACTTTTTGAGCAATGCTATCAAGTTCACACCTAGTCTTGGCAAAATAACACTTGCAGTACAAGAGACTACTACTCATTTAAACATTAAAGTATCTGATACTGGCAAAGGTGTCCACCCTAGCGATTTACCACATATTTTTGAGCGATTCTACCAGTCTAAATTAGCCGAAAGGAAACTCTATGGAGGAACAGGCATTGGACTTGCTTTAGTAAGTGAGTTTGCTACATTGATGGGAGCGAAGGCTTATGCAAAAAGTACATTAGGTTCAGGTAGCCATTTCTATTTTGAATTGCCTAAAAAGGTTGTTGAAATTAGTCATGCCGTATTTCAGCCAGCAATGTTAGACCTAGCAGAAGAGTTGATTGACAGTATAGGAACTGATTTTACTATTTTGGTGGTAGAGGACAATTATGATATGCGTAATTTTGTCTGTCAACTCTTACAAAAGCGTTATAAAACCGTTTTATCTGCCCAAAATGGAGCTGAGGGTTTAGAACTACTGCAAGAGTATGGTACTGAAATCCATTTGGTAGTATCTGATATTATGATGCCTGAAGTAGATGGGTTGAGTATGCTCAAACAAATAAAAGCGAATCCCCTCTGGAATGGTATTCCTGTTATCATGCTAACTGCTCTAGCTGCTGAACGAGATAAACTAACAGCATTGACTATTGGTGTAGATGATTACTTGACTAAGCCCTTCTCTGTAACAGAACTCTTGGTTCGAACTCAAAATCTTTTGTACAACTACCATCAGCGCTTAGAATGGCAAAAAACACTGCCAACTCCACAAATGGATAGCTCAGCTCCTGAAGGGAAAGCGACTAGTGATACTCAAATAGAATTGACCACTACTCAAAAAAAGTGGATTACAGATCTAGAAACTACTATCAAAGATTCTTTAAAAACAGAGCTGCTCAATGTAGAGGGTTTGGCTGCAAAGGCTTTTTTGAGTAAAAAACAACTCAACAGAAAAATAAAAGCAATTACAGGTTTGACTACAGCTAAGTTCATAAAAGAAATACAATTGCAACAAGCTCGACAAGAGTTGGAAACAGGTAGTTTTATTTCGATAACAGAAGTAGCTTTTAATAATGGTTTTGAACAACCAAGTACTTTTTCTACAGTTTTCAAAAAACGATTTGGCAAGTCTCCAAGTGAATACGCTAAATAGGGATACTATCTATTATACTTTTGAACAACTCTTTTTTTAATTCTTGACATCGATACTGGTGTAATTCCTAAATAAGAAGCTATATCTTGTTGATGTATCCTTGCTAGCAAGTCAGGTCTTTTATCCAATAATTTTAGATACCTAGTCTCAGGCTTTTCATTCATGTTTCCTACAAGATGTTGGAATGAATAGGTTAGTTTTCTTTTTAAAATACTATTGTAGACCTTCATAATTTCAAGATTAGAGGAACTCAATTCTTCTAATTTCTTCAAATTGACTAATACAATATGAGATGGTTCTATTGCCTGAATACAATAGTTGGAAGGCTGGGCAGATAAAACAGCAGACCAATCACCTGAAAAATCTTTTTCTTTATGAAAATCAAGGATTATTTCATTCCCATTATCATCAAGATAATAAGATTTGAACAAGCCTTTTGAGGTGTATCAATTTAGCGGGACACTTTTAAAAAAGAATTTTATTAGAAAGCTATAAGTCAACCATTAGTTTGATTTACTTAGAGTATGTCTAAAATTATAAATAAAAAAATGTAAGGATTAAAAAAAGAG
>JAAEPD010000117.1 GCA_024222455.1 Aureispira sp. | reverse complement strand
TGAAGTAATCAAAGCATATATAGAGAATCACAACGATTCTAAGCAAAGTGATAACTCGAATAATATTTCTTTAGAATAGTCAGGGGACTTATAGTCCTAATTTTTAACCTACCAGACTTCAGCTGGTAGTATTTCAGTTTTTGTTCAGAAGAGTCTCAAACTACTGATTTTGAACAAAAATGGGTGTATAACTTTTATAGCTTAAAAATAACTCTAAAGTCTGATAAAAGCTGGACTAATTTCAAGTGTTTATGGCTCTTGTTTAAACCTTTTTTGGAGGAAATAGGATTTAGAGATGCTACGTTCCAATTTACCTATTCGGATGGGGGCGTTTATGGGTTTTATGAGAAGCAAGGAGACTTGAAGGCAACTCAAGAGATTGCTGAAATAACAACTCAAGAGCTTTTAGATAGCTTTAATACAGACCAGAATCGGATTATTGAAATACAAAGTAAGCCTTATTTAAATATATCAGAATTGCTCAATAAACATCCTAATAAAACAGCAGTTACCTCTATTCGAATTACAGCCAATGGTTTGAAAGAATTCCCAGCAGAATTATTTGATTATTCTAATCTTGAGCAATTGTATATTTATAATAATCAAATCAAAAAGGCTCCTGAAAATCTCAAAAAACTTAGTAAGTTATGGACTGTAAATATCCATAGCAACCCTATAAAAGACGACAAGGCTGAAATGGCTCACCTTCAAGAATTATTGCCAAAAGATTGTAAAGTTGTTTGTTTTTAGCTTATCGTTTTTTGCGTGAACGAAGTGTTTTAGAGAGGTATTCATACTGTTGTTCCCAATAAGGGTGTTTACTTATTTTCATCAGCTCTAAATATTGTTTTATAGGCTTGAGTCGTTTGCGTATGAATTTGCGAACTTGCTCCTCCTTTTGTGCAGAAACCATGCGATAATTGCGAAAATTAGGATATAAACCTTTATCAATTCCTTGTTTGTAGAGATAGATTAAATCACGGATAGTATTAAAAACGATATTTTGATCAGCATGGTTCAAAAGGCATTTTTCTAAACCTTTCCAGTCGTTTTTTTCTATAAAATGGTCGGTTAGAGCAGCTATAACATAATTGAGATGCTTAGTATCTATAGTTATCCAATTGGTTTCGATTCTTGTTTGGAATTGAGCTATGATGTTAGGATAATTAGCTTCTAGTTTTTCTGCTTTTTGAGTACAATTGAGCTCTTGGAGCATTGGTTTACTTCTAGAGAGTTCTACACGCTGAAAATCATTAGTAATAGATGGTGGTTGGAAGTCCCATTCGTAGATAGAATGGTAGTTGTAATAAAGTGTGGAGCAATTGGGACATTGCAATACTCGATGAACATCTCCATAACCATAACTGTCAAATTTCCCTTTTTTGTGAAGCAATTTTAGGTCAGGAAAAGGGAGTAGTTTACTTGTGTGATGATATGATTTCTGCTGTTCTAAATGTGTACAAATATTACAATCTACAAGGGATGTAAAACCCTTTTGTTTTTTAGGAGGAGGAGTGTCTTTGGCACCATGTTTCTCTAATATTTCAATAATTTCGGTATGGTTATTCTCTTTAGCTAAGCCTAATGCTGTTAATCTAAATTCTTTGTCAATAGCTGTTGTTTGAGCCCCTTTTTCGAGCAGCAACTTAACTACTTTATAGCGGTTTTTTGTGCTAGCCTGCATTAGAGCTGTCCAACCTATTTTATTTTGTTCGTTTATGTCTGCGCCATGTTCTAGTAGAAGTTGGACTATTGCTAAATGTCCTTCTGCTGCTGCATAGATCAAGGTTGTATTGCCTTGATAGGCTGTTGCTTTTAGGTCTGCTCCCTGTTCTAATAAGTATTTAACTACTTTGAGTTGATTGGAAGAGGCAGCTTTCATGAGTGCTGTCTTGGAAGAAGTATATGTTCTATCATCTACAGAAATACCTGCTTTTAAAAAGAATTTGATTAAACCCAAGCTGCCTCTTTCGGCTGCCGCACTTAAGGCACCTGAAGTAGTAGTTTGGTCAGTTCTTTTTTTGAATATCATTTTTGCTAGAGCTACCTTTTTGTGGTCTGCTGCAAATTCTAAAACATTGAAGCCTGATTTGGGCATTATATTGACATCAGCACCTTTTTTTATTAAGAATTCGATGGTCTCCATTTTATGTTGAGACATGGCAGAGAGTAAAGGTGTATAGCCATATTTATCTTTAGTATTAATATCTAAACCACTATCTAAAAGGGCTTCTAAAACTTTGGAGGCTCCACAAAAAGCGGCCCAGTGTAGGATTGGTTGACCATTAGTTTTAGCATTTAAATCAATACCATTGGTGATTAATATTTTGCAAGCCTCAGCGCTGCCCCGTTTGGAACTGATTAGTTCAAATAGGGGATTGTCGCCTGCTGAGTTTTTACTATTAACATCAACACCTTTATCTATTAGCCATTGCACTAGTTTTGCTCCTTCTTTGGAGGTAGCGGCATAGTGTAGAGGGCTGCGTCCATAATTCCCCTTTTTATGGATATCTGCACCATGCTCAACGAGTAGTTTTGCAAGGTCAAAACGTCCATACATTGTCGCAAAATGCAAGGGACCATCACTATCTCTTTTCCGAATGTTTGTGGCTGCTTTATGTTTTAGTAAAAGGTTGGCTAATGGAGTGATTTTGGATAGGGGAATGTCATAATAGGCATCACAAACTTCTATGAGTGCATTTCTGTTGGAATGATAAAATTGGTTAACTTTGGCACCAGCTTCTAGTAGTATTTGAACTAGTTTTAAGTTTCGCTGATAGCAAGCTAAACCTAGAGGTGTATAGTCTTTAGGTTTTGTAAGGGTTTATCTTTTTTCATTAGAAAGGGATAACTTTTGAATGAGCGATCTGTGTGTTTGGGTTTTATCAGAAAAGTAATTAAAATTAGGTTCAAAAAGATACTTTTGCAGTAGTATTCACAAAAAAGCTTGTAGCTAAATGGATGAAAATTGGAACAATACAATTTTAGATGATCAGCACAACAGTGCTAATGATTATAAGAAATACTTAAAGGGGATTCTGTATTATGTATTGGGGCTAATTGTGTTTGGGGGATTGCCTTTTTTGATAATGGCTATATTTTCTCCAAATGGATTTCAAAAATTCATGAATTATTCTAGTGAAGAGTATTCTTATTGGACACTGTATTTCTTGTTTGGAATAGCAGCAGTGTTTTTGATTATAATTTTAGTGAAGTTGTTTTTGTATTTTAAAAATAAACGAAAGTATAGTTGAAGCCTTATTCCAAAATATTGAGCTTATTGATGTTAATTTTTCTTTTGGTGATCTTAAATATTGCCTTAGGCTCTGTTTCTATACCCTTAGAGGAAATTATCTATAGCTTATTGGGGATAAGTGATGAAGGGTTGTGGGACGATATAGTATGGAAGTTTAGGTTGCCCAAAGTCTTGACTACTATCGTGGCAGGAGGGAGCTTGGCATTGAGTGGTTTGTTGATGCAAACCTTCTTTCGAAACCCTATTGCTGGACCTTTTGTGTTAGGGATTAGTTCTGGAGCAAGTTTAGGTGTTGCTTTGTTGATCCTTGCAGTAGGGTGGTTAGGACAGTATGCACTGTTTTCTGCTATACTGGAGAGCAGTTGGGCTTTGGTGATTATGGCAAGTTTTGGGGCGAGTACTGTTTTATTTTTGCTATTACTGGTAGCTCGGAGGATAAAGGATGTGAGTACTTTATTGATCTTAGGTTTGATGTTTGGAAGTGCTACAAGTGCTGTGGTGTCGCTCTTGCAGTATTTTAGTAGTCAACAGGCTTTACAGAATTTTGTCCTCTGGTCTATGGGGAATTTGAATGGGGTGACTTGGGCAGAGTTGAAGTTGCTCTTACCACTCAATATCTTAGTTTGGTTTGCTGTAATAGGCTTAGCTAAATCACTAGATGCTTTGTTGTTAGGGGAGGAATATGCCCAAAGTATGGGTGTGAATGTCCAAAAAACTAGAACTTTGATAATAGGCGCAACTTCTATCTTGGCAGGGAGCATTACCGCTTTTTGTGGACCAATTGCCTTTGTAGGGATTGCTATTCCACATTTGGCTAGAATGCTGTTTCGGGTGCATCAACATCGTTTATTGGTATTGGGGACAGCTCTTTTAGGCATATTGACCTTGTTGGCTTGCCAGTTGGTGGCACAGTTGCCTGGTAGTGATCAGCAGTTGCCTATCAATGTGGTCACTTCGTTTTTGGGTGCTCCTATGGTTATTTGGATCGTGCTTAGAGGACAGAAGATATAGCTTAGTTTTTAATGAATTTAGAAGTGTAAGTCGTTCCATCAAGATATTTTAGTTGTAAGAAATATTGACCACTAGACAGTGTGTTTAGAGGTAAGTTATATAGATCATTTTCAACTAAGCTTAAACGCTTTTTTATAACTGTTTGGCCTGTTAGATTAACAATTTGTAACTCTATGTGTAAAGCTGTTTGAGGAGATTGGAATGTGATATACTCTTGAGCCGGATTTGGTACACAATGTATTTCTAAATGTTGCTCAAAGGCTGTTTCTGCAATAGGAGTTAGTAAAGGTGAATATTTCCAAAGCTCATTGCCATGAGTATAATCATCAGCCCAAAAATAGATAGCCCCATCATATGCTGTGATAAAAGAAAAAGAAGACAGAGCATCCGCACTTCCTGTATTTATGTCTGCTACTAGGCTGGCATTAGTCCCATCATAACTCCAAAGTTCATGACCATGAACACTATTATTACCTACAAAATATAGTTTATTATCATGAACAGTAAATGACTTTAAATTACTGGCTTGTATGCCATATGTTGTTTGATCAGTATTAATATCTACTACTAAACTACTATTGACACCATCATATTTCCAAAGTTCATCACCATGTATACCATCAAAAGCCCTAAAATAAAGTTCATTGTTATATACAGTTAAGTAATATGTATAACTGCTCGCTGTGCCAGGTCTAAGGTCATTTACAAGTGAGATAGTAGTTCCATCATATTTTCTCAATTCAACACCATAAATAGTATCTCTAATGCTAAAATATAATTCCCCATTAAAAACTACAGGATATTGAATAGGTTGGTAAGAATGATTAATATGCAAAATAGGAGTTGCTGAGGTTGTATTTGCGCCATCATGTCGCCAAAAAGCATGACCATTTATACCATCATTTGCTGTGAAATAAAGAACATTGTTGAAAACGATTAATTCTTCAGGATCACTAGAGTAATTACCATTTCTAATATCTGAAACTAAATAGGTGGAAGTGTCATCATAGACCCAAAATTCAGTTCCATGAATCCCATCATCAGCACTGAAGTAGAGCTTGTTGTTGTAAACAGTTAGGTATTTAGGATTGCTATTTTGGGAGCCTGAGCGTATATCTGCAACTAATGTTGTACTATCTCCATCATGTTTCCATAATTCACGACCATGGACCCCATCATCTCCAATGAAAAATAGATTGTTGTTATATATAGTATAAGTGGAAGGGTAGGGATAAGTAAGGGGAATACTAACATCTGCAACTAAAGAGATACTGTCCCCATTATATTTATGCAACTGGCTAGTAGAACTAAAGTATAGATCTCCATTGTAGTCTATGAATTCAACGCTATTACTACTACTATTCCTTTTTTCAATATCAGCAGCAAGAAAAACTGAATTTCCATTATAACCCCATAGCTCAAACCCTGTTGAATCTGAGTTTGCATTGAAGTATAATATACCATTGAATACAATCAATCTATTAGGATCACTTGATGTAGTGCCAGAGAATATATCCGCAACTAAATGGAGACTCCCTGCACTATATTGCCAAAGTTCATCGCCATGAGTACTGTCATTGGCATGAAATAATAAAGAGTTGTTGTATTCTGTAATATATTGTAAGTTCGATGCAGTATAAAAGATATTAGATAAGACTATCTCCATCGTATTTAAAAAAGGAAGGGCCATTTATGCCATCATCTGCTGTAAAAAAAAGTGTATCATTAAATATAGTTAGATTTTTGGGGTTGCTGCTAGGCATACCAAGGTTAATATCAGCAACTATTGAGATAGAATCTCCATTATATTTCCAAAGTTCTTTACCATGATGAGGTCCTGTGAAAATAATACCATCACTAGCTGTGAAATACAAGTTGTTTTTATAGATTATGAAATTATCAAGATAACTGTGATAATGGCCAGGAAGTATATCAGCAACAAGAGTTGCTTGACTTCCGTTATATTTCCAAAATTCTTTACCATGTATACTATCCTCTGCAACGAAATACAAAGAATCCTTGTATACAATATAGTTACTAGGGGAGCTATTACCATTAGGATTAATATCTGCGACAAGGGTAGTATTTATCCCATCATACATCCATAGCTCTTGGCCATTGATGCCATCATCAGCGGAAAAGTATAGTGTATTATTATAAATGATTATTGAATTAGCCCCATATAGGCCTGCACTTGCCAATAAACTGGATCCAGTTGGATTTATATCTGCTGCTAAACTTGCTGCTGTACCATCATATTTCCATAATTCTCTACCATTAGTTCCGTCATCCGCGGAAAAGTATAGTGTATCATTATAAATGATAAAACCTTCTGGATTGCTGCTGCCATTAGGATTAATATCAGCAACAAGATAGGTGGATGTCCCATCGTGTTTCCATAATTCTTGACCATTGGTGCCATCATCCGCGGAAAAGTATAAATCACCTTTGTAGTTAAAAAAGTAACCTGGATAACTTGGATCGCTACCCATATTTATATCTTTTACTAACTGCTCGGTAGTGCCATCATATTTCCAAAGTTCGCCACCTAATAGTTCTGTTTTTGCCGAAAAGTATAGTTCATTATTATAAATAGTAAAACCTGTTGGATAACTTCCTAGAGGGTAAGTTTCTATATCAGCGACTAAAGATGCTTGAGCTTGGATTCCAGTATGGAAGGCTATAAATAGGACAATAAAGTATAGAGGCTTCATGTGTTGATGATAGAAGGTTATAAAAGCCCTCAATTCAACATATTGAATTGAGGGCTAAGTTTATTAGGAGAATGTTAGATTAGAATCTATAGCCAAAATTAAATCCAAACCAAGGTGTAATACCCCATACCGGAGTGCTTCCTACATCTACACCTGTAGTATCTTCAGACATAATGAAAGGAATTTCAAATTCGAAAACAAAACCACTTTTAGATTGATAACGGTAACCAAAAATGCCACAAGGAGCATATTTAGAGACATTGCCATATAAGAATTCAAAAATATCGCTACGTTGACTCAAGAATACTCTAAACACTCCACCTAGACCTACTAGAAAATAGTGACCCTTGTTGCCAAAACCTGCACGCAAACTATGTGGAAAATGTAATGAACCATTAGAAAAACCAATACCTGCACGAATTCCACCAATAACATAAGGAGCTTTGAGATAACCCATGAATTCATAGTTCATAGAAATAATACCACTCATGCCTAGTAATTGAACAACTGCCAAACTATTGCGATTAGCGCCTAATTCTGGGTCAATGTTTTTTTGTTTAGTTGTTTTGGGTGTTGTCTTTTTGCCAAATGATTCAATAGTTGAATTTTCATAGATAATTTTTTCTACTTCATCTGCTTTAATAGAGTAAGTAGGACCACTTTGGTTATTGAAACGTTTATATTTAATAATCTTGCTGTCAACGACCTCTAGTACCTTAACAGCTATTTGAGTATTATCTTTTTTGTAGATAACATCTTGTGCATGCATCATAGAAATACTAAAGAATAGAACCAAGATAGAGCTTATTAAGAATTTCATAGTTTTTTGTTTTAAAAGTAAAAAAAGGGTTGTGTTGCTATCACAAATCTATAGAGGTATAAGCTCTTGTTATATAATCAATGTCAATAGTAGTAGTGATCGTTATCAGTTGTGAAAATGACTTCGGAGCATAGAATAAAAAAGAGCTACTACTTGACTAGCAAGCAGTAGCTCTTCTATATAAAGAACAGTTTGAGGTTTTTATAGACTATTTTTTAGTCTTAGTTCGTACAAATATGAGTTTTGATCTTCCTTTGTGTTCGCGCTGCTCTATCTCAAATTTTTTGATAGATTTGATTAGAGGTGTGAGTTTTTCGTAACCATAATTTCTAGAATCAAAGTTAGGTTGTTTTTTGATCAGTAAGTTGCCTACATCTCCTAAATAGGCCCAGCCATCATCGTCGCTTAAGTCAGAAATTGTATGGGCTATCCATCTAATTACTTTAGGTGTGATTTTATCAACCTGTTTTCGTTTTTTAGGTGTTTTGGGAGCATCAGGTGTGTCATCTTCCTCATCTTGTTCTTTGAGGACTTCTATATAAATAAAACGATCACAAGCGACTATAAATGGATTTGGAGTTTTCTTCTCTCCAATACCATAAACTTTCATGCCTGCTTCACGCAAACGAGTTGCCAATCGAGTGAAATCGCTATCGCTAGAAACTAAGCAAAAACCATTGACTTTTCCAGAATATAGGATGTCCATAGCATCTATAATCATAGCGGAGTCTGTGGCATTTTTGCCTGTCGTATAACTGTATTGTTGTATAGGTGTAATGGCGTTTTGGAGCAAAACGGCCTTCCATTTAGAAAGTTGAGGTTTGGTCCAATCACCATAAATTCTTTTAATAGTTGGATTGCCATATTTAGCGATTTCTTCCATCATCTCTTTTACGTAAGCAGATGGAATATTGTCACCGTCTATTAATACGGCTAAATTAAGTTCTTTTGTCATTAAGTATATCTTGATTTTTTTTATTGTAAATTAAGTTTACAGCATGTTATACCATGGTCCAGATACTAAATCTTCTAAAAAGAGTTTTTTATCTCCTTCCTTTTCGATTTGTTGTCCTGTCTCTTTTGCCTTTGTATAATGATCTGTAAATCCTGCTTGATTGCCGGAGAGAGCATAAGCTCTGGCTAGTACGGAGTGTGCATACGAAACATCAAAGCCTTTCATTTGGTTCAAATTATCTTGTGTAATTTGCCAACAGCGTCGAGCATGATGCAAAGCATTGTCTTTTCGACCACTATAGGTATATACTAAAGCAACCATAAATTCGCCTCGTTGTATATTCACAATAGAGCCTTTGTGGCTTTTACTCCAATGTAGTAAGGATGCATGAGCAGCATTGATCATTTCCTCATCCTCTTCTGGCGTTCGATCTGGCTTTCCGATCATTTGCCATACATAGTTGTTGTATTCTATTGCAAAAAAGTGATTGGCTTCGGCTAGGGTATAAGTGCTTTTGTTATTCATATTATTGCATAGGGTTTTTGTATAAACAATGTTTTAGATTCTTTTCTAAGATATCCTTACGGAGTTGTTTGCCTATAAATACAATTTTGCTTACTCGTTTTTCGCCTTCTTCCCAAGTTGGACCAGCTTGAAATACATGCATTTGACGTACTGACTGTACAATTGTTTTTTGATCTTGGAATTGGAAATCCATAATTCCTTTGACTCTGTATAGCGATTTGCCTTGAATCATTAGGAGCACATTGAGCCAATGTCGAAATTTGAGGACATCGAAAGCTTGATCAAATACAAAACTGTGTGTTACTATATCACTATGGTGATTGTGGTGATGTTTGTGATCATGGTCATGTGTATGGTCTTTGTGCGTATGATCATGATCGTGGTTGTGATCGTGTTTATGGTGATGGTGGTGGTTATCATGACTATGCTGATGCACTGCATTTATTTTTTCGCTTACTGTTTTTTCTTCATAGGCTTTTATGCTAAGAATATTAGTGTTGACCTTGCCATAATCAGCTCGTTCTATAGTCGCCATTGGATTGGCTTTGTGAAGTATATCTGTCAGTTTTTCTAAATATTCGCTGCTGACATCGCTCTTTTTATTCAATATAATAAAGTCAGCAAAAGTTACTTGACGTTTAGCTTCTTCACGCTCTTCTAGCATGTCTTCTATATTGTTAGCATCAGCTAAACAGATGGTTGCATCTAAACGGAAGTATTCTTGGATATTAGGATCAGATACAAAGGCGGCAGCTACACCATCAGGTTCTGCTATTCCTGTAGTTTCTATGATTAGTTGGTCAAAATGGTGTTCACTATTGAGTAGTTTTGCTAATGTTTCGATCAACTCATCATTTAAGGCACAACAAATGCAGCCATTCGACATTTCAAAGATACCATCGTCTGCTCCAATTACTAATTCATTGTCAATGCCAATATCTCCAAACTCATTTTCTATGATAGCAAATTTACTATCAGGATTTTGTTGTATAATGTGGTTGAGTAGGGTTGTTTTACCTGCTCCTAAAAAACCTGTTAGGATGGTAACAGGAATCGGTTGTTTTTTCATAATATTATATATAATGTATTTTTTGTCTAAATTCGATTTACCTAAATAAACCAAAAAGAATTGCTTATGCAAATTTTAGATCAGCATATCACTAAAACTGCTTTTTTTATCACAAAGAAAGTAATCTAAAGGTAGCATGCAGATATTGGATGACGATATAACAGTGGAGGCTTATTTTGAGTTTAAGAATAAGCTAAAGAGGAAAGTTTTTTTGTCAATTTTTGGAGTTTTGGCCTTGATCGGAGCTTTTCTGTTGGGCTTTTATTCTAGTATTCATATAACTTTTGGGTGGACGCTTATATTTTTATTAGTCTACCTTGTAATAGGTTCTATGACGGGAAGAGGGGACAGTTTCTTTGTGACTTTAGTTGTAGGGGGAGTTGTGCTACTTGCATTAGGATCTTCAAGGGTATATTTTTTAGATATGGACAAGTATTCCATGGAAATATTTGGATTTGGAATATATATATTAGTTACAGCTTTAGTTTATATATGGTGGCATTTAAGACTTGCGAAAGAAGCTTTATGTAATTTTTTTGCTAAGAAAGTAAAAGTAGAGTATAAGGTTATACGAATAAAGGAAATTGATACTTCAGAAAAGCGATCTAGGTATTTCTTTATTTTTGAGGAAGAGAGTGAAAATGATGAATACCAGTTTGTTGTTGGTAAGTATTTTTTTGAGAAAGTAGAGGAAGGTGAGGCAATCCATGTTTATAAAGGAAGTTGTACTGATACCATTTTGAAATTTGAAAAGGTAAATATGAAGTAGATGGAGATATTAGATGACCATATTACTACTAATGGGTATTATGAATGTAGAGGACTTCTATTGAAGAATATAGGTCTTGGATTATTAGGAGTAGTATCGATGCTGTTTATGCCGTTGATGATAGGCTATAAGTGTGTAGTAGATTATGGTTGGATGGATTGGCATTGGGGCTTTCGGTTGTTAACGATTCTTGTGCTTGGGTTTGTGTTGTGGGTTTTGGGATTAATCTTTTTGCTTTTTGTGGATGCTGTTCGAGATATGTTGTCGAAAAAAGTGCTAGTGAATCAAGCAACTGTTCGAGCAAAAAAGATAAACGATACTCGAAAAGGGTTGGTCTATTTGTTAGCATTTAGAGAACAGCAAGGGAAGAATGAGTTTCATAGTGTAAACAAGGTTAAGTTTGAAGGATTATTGATAGGAGATGAGGTGCATGTATATTTGGGCAGTTTTAGTGAGCAGTTTTTGAAAATAGAGAAAGTAGATGCAAGTACTTGATGATTTTACGATAAGGGATGGTTATGTTAGATGTAAGGGAGCTATATTAAAGCAAATGATGTGGGCTGTTATTATAGCAGGTGGAATGTCTATAGCTGTTTATTCTATTTTAACAGGTTATATTCTAAAGGAAGATATTGGGTTGGGGAGATGGGTATTGTTTATAATTATATTAGGTGTTGTCTGTATTGGATGGGTTATAGGCGTTTATGGAGTCTATGGTAGCCTTCCAGATTTTACAGCAAGAAAAGTATTTGTAGGGCAAACTATTGTAAAGGATAAACATTTGAGAGAGTCTAGAGGAATGCATTATTATATAGCTTATTTGAAGCCTAATGGAGAAAAAAGTGATCTTAAATCTGTATCTAAAAAGGTTTATGATCATTTAGAAATAGATGATGAAGTTTTTGTTTATATGGGGGATTATACTCAACAATTTTTGAAAGTAGAGAAAGCATAAAAATAGATGGAAATACTAGATGAAGAACAGACCGTAGATGGGTTTGATAAGTGTAAGAAGATACTTAAAAAACGGATGGTTAATCATGGGGTTTCTGTGTTAAGCCTATTGTTGGGATTAGTAGTTGGGGGCTTTATGGTCTTTATGACTATAGGTGATTTTTTAGTTTTAGGGTTAGCTATAATACTTAACTTATTATTATTAGCCTATTTATTTAGTTTTATTAAGCGTTTTTTGGTTAGTAGAAATGATTTGAAAGCAGAAAAGGTGATTGTTTTCAAGACAGAGTTGAAGACTAAAACTAAAACTAAACGAGGAAAAAGATGGTATTCAGCGATAATTATTGATGATAGTACAACTTATCCTAAAGAACATATAATTGATGATAAAACTTATGAAGGATTGATGGAAGGCAATGAGTTGCTTTTGTACTTAGGAAGCCATTCTAAGCAATTTTTGAAAGTAGAGAAAGTGTAAAAAAGAATAGGTATAATGAATCTAATAGATGACTATTTAGTCAAGGAGGGTTTTGAAGATATGCGAAAGAAGTTGTTGTCTAGAATGATACGGACCACAATAATCTCTTTGTTTACTTTAGTGATGACGGTACTTTTCTTTAGTGTTTTTTTTATGGGTATTGGGGTAGAGGTCGTGTTTTTCTTGATGTTTATGTTTGTTCTTTTTTTAGGTTTTTTTATCTATTCAATCTATCCATTAATAGCTTCTTATGCTAATTTTTGGGCGAGGAAAGTTAGGGTAGTTAGAACAGTATTGACCAATAAGAAACCTTTTAAAGTTGGAGGTGTCTTAACGTTGGTAGAGTATATCAGAGAATCAGAGAATGGGGATTATACCAATAAAGAAGTGTTGGCCTCTTATTATACAGGTGATAAGGAGCACTTTTATCATCATATCAATAATTCAAAGACCTTTAAGCAACTAAAGGTGGGGGATGTGTTTCTGCTCTATTTAGGCGATTATGACGAGTCTCCTTTGGGTATAAAATTAGATAATCAGTAATTGTAAGAAACCTGCAACCATTCCTAATATAGCACCTGTCAAGATCAGTTTCCACTCATCTTCTTGGAATACAGGACGCAAAAAACCTACAAAATCTTCAGGTGGTAAGCTAGACATCTTATCATCTAAAGTGTTTTCGATATCTAAGGCTTGTTTGGCGTAGTCAAAAATAAGATGAATATTGTCTGGAATAGCTTCTATAAAGCGTTTGCAAGATATTTCTTTTATTTCGTCGTAAGTATCTGTTCCTGATGTAAATTTGATCAAAGCACTATTAAATCCAGCGGTATGATCTATACCATCTTCTACATGTTCTTTTATTATTCCAACTAGTTTGTCAGCAGCAGGACCTGTAAACATAGCATCAAATATGCGAGGCATAGTCATGATGTTGTCAGCAATCATTTTGGAGTATTCTCTAGATACTTCCTTTTGACGTTTGATAAATAACCCTTGAAACTCCTTACCAAATATCTTTATAGGTTGCACTGGCGTGAAAATCATACGTAAGGCCAATACATTGGTCAAATATCCAACAACTAAACCACCTAAAGGCAATTGCCACCAAGCACCAAAACGCACCCAAATAAGCATTTGGACAACTCCAAATATAAATCCAAAATAGAATCCAGAGCGTTCTATAAATCTAAACTCTTTGTCACCCACTTCTAAGAAGATACGATTAAGGAGTTCTTTATTCTCCATTAGTTGATCCACAGCCATTTTTCGCAGATCAAAAACCTCTGTAATATTGGTTTTTACCTCTTGCATTAATTCCTCAGTTACCCTTGGTATTTCTATTGCTGCACGAGCATATATAGTTTCTTTTCTTTTGTTGGATAGGAGTTTCCAGACAGGAACGTGTTTAGACATTACATCATTGGTGATCTGTCTAGCCAAACGAAGCATACTGGGCTCCATTTCTTTGGCCACCACTTTGGGATTGATACGAGCAAATTGTTCTTCTACATCTATAAGTTTAGATGTAATCATATCTACTGACTTACCTGCCATTGTACCTGCTTTGGAGGGAATAATACCTTGCCATCCAAGTGCAGGAAAACCTGCCCATCCAATAGGTTTTATTCCTTTGATATCTACCCCTATAAACTCTAATGGATAAAATGTCATTTTGAGGGCCAATACATTGGTCCCCCAACCAATAACAGCTGATATAACAGGAATAAGCAATAGTCCCCAAGACCAATTAGCAAAGTAGTTATTTAAAAACTCTAGCACAGTAGTTATGTATTCTTATATGATATAGTGAAGTAGTCGTACTAGAGCAAATATAACTAATCTATAACAATTCTCTAATATTTGTTTCTAAACCTTTTGTTCTACTGCATTTAGTTCTGCTTGGAGGTAGTCCAATTTTTCATAGAGCCAGCTTTTGTGGGCAGTATTGCTATATTCATTTTCAAGTTTGTCTTTCCATGTATTCAACTCCTTTTGGGTGGATTCTAGACTGTGGGGAAAACCTATAAGCTGTCGTTTGTTTAGGTAGGTATATAATGACTTTAGCAGCTTGACAAGGTTTTCGTTGAGTAGGCAAAAATCATTGGATAACAAATCTTTTTTGCGTTGAATATATCGAAGATGACGCTCCAAATTATTAGGGATATCCTCTAATTCTTCTTTATCCAAAATAAAAGCTTGGAATAAAGCTTGAAGTGTAAGCAAGTTTCGTTTGATCATATAATTAATCCTATCATCTAATTGAGCTATTGCCAATGCATTTAGTTCCTTTACTACCTTTGACCATCTCTGATGCAAGTAAAAATTATAAGCTCTTGCTAAAGTAATAATGTAAATTTGATGCTGTTCTTCCATATATGGCTCAAAATCACATTCTATATCGCCTAGCAGCTCAGCATCTTTTTGTGCAAATGCAATATTCATAGTATTAAGGAAGTCATCAAAATAGATATAACCATTATCTTGAATTAACCAACCTTTATGAAGAGCCATTTTATGCAGCTTATACATGTCCTTATTAGTTAGTTCTGTGTCATTTTGATATTGATATCGACTATGTGTTACGGTTAATAAATTAAATATAAATTCTTGGTCAAGTTTAGAAAAAGTATCAGAATGATTTTTTAGTATCAAAATAATGTCATTAAACTCTAAGCGTGTTAATGCTCGATTAGTAGTAGGATATATTTTAGAGTAAACTTCTAGTAGTTTAGATTGATTAATTAGTTGAGGTGAAATATCTATATGATTGGGTATATCAGTCGTTTGAACTTGATTAAGTATTAGTTTTCGACAAGCTTTTTCACAAAAAAGGCGAATTTGAGTGATATGATAAAAAATATCTAATTGTTCAATACTCCTATCTAATAAGTATTCAACCTTGTGGTCTCGCTTGTCTGTATAAGGGAAAAAATATTGACTACTGTATAGTTTTGACCAATCTAAATAATGTTGGTTGGTTGTTATCTCTGTTTGTTCCAATTCATTTTGAAGCTTTTGAAAAAGCTGAATTACATAGTTTTTTTCTTGCCGGTTGAGTAAAGCATCTTTTAGTAGTGAATTCTTAAGCACTTGTTGTTTAGAGAGTGTTTGGCAAATGATAAACTTTTCTACTCGCTCCAGTAAAATAGATAAATATTTATCCAATTGTTTAACACTTATTTTTAGCGATTTGGCAAGTTGCTCATTGGAATATAAGTCAGGGTCCTTGGCTACAATCATTTTTTCTACTATAACCATTATTTTATCTAAGCGTTGCCCCAATACCTGCTGTTTTTTAGTGCGAGGTTTCAGTTCTTGTTTAAACTCTTGCTTTTCTTGTTCTGAAAGTGCCTCTGCTAGATAATAAAAAATCTTTTTTTTCTCCATTTCGAGTGGATTTTTTTTAGGATGTAATTTTTTGTCAATCAGGGGTTTGTCTTGTTTTGTTTTGCTCCTTTTTTGAACCAAATGAGACGATAACTGGCAAGTTATGTTTTAAGTGGCAAAGGATAGGTTGACCTATATTTGGTAACAGATGACAACAAGTTCTTTATTTCTTAGGTTAATTTTAGTCATTCTGAATTAACAAACTTTCTCATCACCTAATTATTTAGGAGGTGGACTACTTAATTTTAATTAACGGGGACAAACAGTAGCTAGTAGTTATAACAGGGCACATTATGCTACTACTACTGTTTTTTTTAATTAAGCAAAACTGACAAAAAACAATAGAAAAACTAATACAGAACTTTTATCACCTAAGTATATAGAGGTGGGCTACTTAATTTTAATTAACGGGACAAACAGTAGTTAGTAGTTATAATAAGGGCACATTATGCTACTACTACAGTTTTTATAATTAGGTAAATTTAATAAAAAAACGCAAAAGAAGTAAATCTTAGTGCTGTAAAGCACCAAAACTAAGCATGTTATTATCCCTCAAGCAACTAAGGAGGCCTCCTTAAGGTTGTTTGCACTTACTAAAAAACGCAATTAACGGAATTTTATCACTAAAAAGTAACACTATGAATTTCACTAGATTCATGAGTGTAGTCCTTGCTATGTTTTTAGCATTGGCTACCACTCCAGCACACACTATGTCTACAACTGAAGCTTTTGGGCAATTGACTTCAGTAAAAGAAAAACCTTTGGGGGGGATTAGAGATATTTATATTCTTCCCTTAAGTTTACTCATCACACAAGAATTTCCATCAGTACTCAATATCAAAATATATGATGAAGAAGGAAAAGTAGTGTATAGCACTTCTTCCGAAGATTTAGAAATACCCGTAAACACAAGTAACTTTGCTTCTGGGACTTATAATGTTGTAACAATTGCAGCAGGTGAGTCCGAATCTCAAGATTTTGAAGTGAATTTATAAATTTTATATTAGATTGCTAATAGAGTTCAAAGATTGTTGGTCCCTTGTGGATTGGCAATCTTTTTTTATGCCCTAAAGCTAGAAACAACAGCAGTTTTGGGTAAGTGTTTTTGTAGCTTGTGTACTTCCTTGTCTAATATTGGATTAAAAAATAAATCTAATTTTTTAAGCTGTTGAAGTAGATGTACCTCATTGGGTAATTGACGTATATGGTTGACCGAAAGCTCTAATACTTCTAGACAATAGAGGCGACCGATTTGTGGAGGTAACTTGGACAGTTGATTATTTGAAATATAGAGCTTACGTAAATTTTTGAGCAAACCGATTTGTGGAGGTAGTTGATGGAGCTGATTGTTTCGAAGATAGAGAATCTCTAATTGTTGTAAATAACCTATTGCTTTAGGTAGAATGTGTATAGGCTCTTTTTGGTCTTTCGGTTGAG
This sequence comes from Aureispira sp., assembly GCA_024222455.1. Classification (GTDB taxonomy): domain Bacteria; phylum Bacteroidota; class Bacteroidia; order Chitinophagales; family Saprospiraceae; genus JAAEPD01. Next base: position 4,055 of record JAAEPD010000117.1, on the reverse strand, counting down.
GATAACCACCAGAGTTGGAAGGGAGGATAACAGCATGGTGAGACCAATCAATTTCTTTACTAGAAAACAATGTAGCTAAATTATCTACTGTAGCTTCCTTACCTTTGAGCAACTTGGAACAATCTTCCCAAAAATCATTTAAGTCTACCTGTTGACTGCTCGCTATCAAGATAGCTAAGTGGATATTGTCTTTTTGACCAGTTTGTATCAGTCGGATACATTGTTGCTTCACTTGATTATTCTCCATAGTATTTGGGAATTTAATAGAGCAGATTTATTTATTGGGATTATAACCAAAACAAAAATGCTCAGCGTTAAATACTGAGGTGTTAAATAAAATAGTGAGGGCTACAGTTTATATAGTTAGGTTTGGGTGTGTGAGTAGGTGGTTCTAGATTTATACGCTAAAAGCTCGTATTTTGTTACTTGGTATTGGTAGATGTCTACTTTATGTTAGTCGAAAATGGACTTCTATACGAATTTTGGAATTGGTTTTGGGGTTGGTAAATACAGATAGTAAAATATATTTTGTATCATTGTCTACCCAAAATTTGGGCTATTTTTTTTAATATTAAAAACGTAAGAAGTTCATGAAAACATTTTTTTATATGCTTGCATTAACAATGGTTTTTGCAGCTTGTTCTAATACTAAAGATACTACAGGAAAGAAGGGCTCAACTACTTTTAAAGAAGGACATATTGTTTATGGGATGGAAATGGAAGGCAACCCCATGGCAGCTATGTTGGGAGATATAACGCTTGGGTTGTATTTTACAGAGCGTCATGCTAAGATGGAAATGAATATGGGCTCTATGATGAATACCACTACTGTAGTCGATAATAAAGACAAAAAAGGTATTGTATTGATGAGTATTCCAATGATGCAGAAAAACAATGCATCTAAATTGGATAAGGAATATTTGGAAAAAGCTACAGAAGATCAAGCTAATCAAAAACCAACAAAGGTTGAGTATGATCCTAAATCTAAAAAAACAATAGCTGGTTATGACTGCTACAAAGCAATTGTAGAGTTGGCTAATCTAGAAGAACCTGCAATCGTATATATTACAGAAAAATTGAAGCCTAACACGGAAGGGCTAAACATGAAATTTGCTAACCTAAAAGGTTTCCCTTTGTATTATGAGATAAAGCAACAGGGCATGACTATAACAATGGAGGCTAAAGAAATTTCTACAAAGGCTCCAGATAAATCAATGTTTAGCTTAGAGATTCCAGCAGAATATACAGAGGTAGATATTGAAGATTTGATGGAAGGCCTAGGTGGCGGTGGCGGAATGGGATTTTAATATCTGTTCTTAAAGAAAGCTTAAAGTTGGAGATAATTCCTGTTTTTCTATAGGTTTTTTCAACTTTATATACATTATAAACGTACTATAATGTAGAGACAATAAGGTAGTATAAAGAGGGAAATGTTAGATGTCTCTTTATACTACCTTTTTTTTGTAGATTACTATAGTTTGTTGAATTTTCGAAGGTGATGGATAATCAATGCTCTAACTATTTTTACAATAAAAATAGATAATGGTTTGATTATTAGTGCTTAAGGGGATGGTTTTTTTTGCTAAAACTCAAAAAACAATGAACTATTAAGATTGTTAAACAGTAAAAATATTAGAATGAAAAACACAATTTATACAACAGTAGCATTATTTATAGCTTTTCTGGGGATGCATACAAGTGCTAGTGCGCAAAGTGTATTTACAGATGGCAGCATAGATTATAAAATAGAAATAGAAAGTCCTGAGGCTATGGCTGGAATGATTGCTTTTGGAGCGGGAGCTAAAGTTTCTTTCAAAGGCAACTTAAGCAAAATGACTGCTATGTTAATGGGAGGTGCTATCAATATGGATATGGTTGCCAATAATAAGGCTAAAAAAGGAGTGACCTTATTGAATATGATGGGTCAGAAGAAGGCGGTACAGTTAAGTAAAGGAGATTTTTCTAAAGTAGAAGCTAGAGAGATCGATACTAAAAATATTGAATACACTAAAGAGACTAAAAAGATAGCAGGTTATACTTGCCAAAAAGCAATTGCCAAAGATGCTCAAACTGGTGAAGAAATGATCTTGTATTTATGCAAAAAGATAAAACCTAAAAGTGAGGGCTTTATGCAAAATCTATTGGGTAGTTTAGATGGATTTCCGCTAGGAATGGAGATTAAAAGTGGAGAACACAAGGTAAAAGTAATGGCTACCAACATTAACCAATCGGCACCTAGTAAGTCTATTTTTAATATGACGATCCCAGAGGGTTATGAAAAGGTGTCTATGAAAGACATAGAAAAGCAGTTTATACAACAAGGAGAACAGTTTAGACAGTAATCAAGAATTATTATATGAATGGTGAGAGTTGAGTTTAGTAGTGGTTTTTTTATGTGTTTGTCGGAAAAACAGAAGAAATGCTAAACTATTATTGCATTCAACCGTATAATATTTTATTATTATAGATAGAGTAGAGCCTTCATCTACCAATAAAGAATCAAACACAAAGTAGTTTATCACTAAAAATCCTCTATATCAATGAAAAAAATATTGAATCATTTATTAATAGTTTTGGTATGTTGTGGGCTGAGTACACAGACTTTTGCTCAAAACAAAAAAGCTCCAAACTTCCAAGAAGGAACCATTACTTATGAAATACAAGTAGAAGGTGTTCCTGAGGTTTCGCAATTTATTAACGGAACAGAGCTTACCGTTCTTTTCAAAGACCAACTCTCTAAAATGGATATTGGTATAATGGGAGGTTTAGCTAAGTTTCAGTTTATAAGCAATGTTCAAGACAAGCTATATACTGTCTTAATGGATGTACCTACGTTTTACGAAAAAACAGCAGTACCTATTGATTTGGAGCATCAAATGTTTAAGGATTTAAAAGAAAAGCAACCTAATCAGGCCCCTATTAAAAAGGCAGAAAAGCCTGAGATCCAATACAACAAAAAGAAAAGAAAAAAAATAGCTAAATACCGTTGCTATAGTGCCGAAATGGATATGGAATCAGGTGTTGGTGATAGAATGGTAGTTTATCTAACAGATAAAATTCGTCCAGCAGCACAGTCTGAAATGCAACGCCAAGTAGGCGCAATGGATGGATATCCATTAGGTTTCGAAATGCTAATGGGTGGTGCTAAGATAACTATAATGGCAAAAAGTGTAAAGAAAGAAAGCTTGGAAAAAGAGCTTTTTGAAGTGCCTGCAAACTATAGCGAAAAAAGCTTAGACGAAATAAAAGAAGAGCTTCAAGAGAAGTTTGGACTAGATGGTAAAGATATAGGATTATAATCCTAAAATATTCAATTCTAAATTAGAAATGGCTAACACTTGTGAGGTGCTAGCCATTTTTTATAGTACAATGTATTATATTACTTAAGCTAAATTCTTCAAAAACTCATGCAATTTGCGCATAGCTCTTGCTCTATGGCTGATCTCGCTTTTTTCGTCAGCAGTCATTTGCGCAAAGCTTTTATCATAGCCTGTTGGTAAAAAAACAGGATCATAGCCAAAACCTCCATCACCTTGTCGAGCATTAAGAATCTTTCCTTCTACAACACCTTCAAACGTATGGGTTTGGCCATCTAACACCAAAGCAATAACAGTCTTAAATCGAGCAGATCTATTTGTATTATCACCCAACTCTTCCAATACCTTATCCATATTGTCTTCTGAGTTTTTGTGGTCTCCTGCATAACGTGCAGAGTAGACTCCAGGACGGCCATCTAAGGCATCTATCAACAAACCAGTATCTTCCGAGAAACAGTCTTTCCCATAATTATCCAATACATATTGGGCCTTTTGGATAGCATTACCTTCTATAGTAGGCTGTGTTTCTGGAATATCTTCATGACAACCAATATCTGTTAGACTCATGAAATTGTAAGAATTACCCATTAGGTGTTTGATCTCTCGAGTGTTCGTCGGGTTGGCGGTAGCCTAGACAAGTTGGGTCGTGAGGGTTGTGGTTTTAAGTTAGAGAGGGGGGTATGGCGCGGTCTGGGATAATCCGTAAAGTGTTTTGAGGTGAAGCCCTCATCGGTTATA